>JAKATY010000012.1 GCA_021827955.1 Microcaldota archaeon
TATAGAACTCTAAAAGTTCGCTACGCTTTATTGATCGTATTTCCACGGCCATATTATCGCTGTGCTAAATATCAGTATATGCTCGGATTCTTTAAGTTTCCAATTCCTATTTTACGTATATATTTCATCGACCTCAAACTCTTTTGGATTCTTTGAAAGACGTTTTGCATAACGCGGAATATGCAGAGGATAGATGCATTAATGCGCAGCAAGACAAAAGCATGCGCGCGCATCCTGCTTTGCTGATGCTGCTGAATATTCTACGCGGCGCTCTTTGCTTTATACCTGCTCAGCAATGCGTGCGCTTCCGGCCTGTGCGAATCTATGATGTTGCTGCGCTCCTCATCGTCGCTTATGCTGTAGAGCTCGTCCTTTTTCTTTCCGAAGAAATGGATCAGCTTGAGGTTCTCTTCAGCCCCGTAGACTGCAACCGAGCGTATGTTGAACCTGTTCTTCGACTTGTAGATTTCCATTGCACTCTTCGACCTCCCCTTCAGCATCTCAAGAAGCGAATAATCCCAGCCTTCGCTTATTCCGGTATGCTCGCTTATTACGTAGCGGTCCCTGCGCAGATTGCCGTTGAGATGCTCCTCCCTTCCTGATGCAAGATTCATCAGGGAGTCGTGAAGGGCCAGCAGGCTTACCGGCTTTTCGACAAGGTCTCTCGATTTCACGAGCCTGCCGTTTTCGAAGTTCGCTCCTACAAGCGGCACTTCTACTTCCTCCTTGTAAGGGAAGAGGGAATGGTATAGCATGCCGTGCTCCCCGAAGAACTGGCCGTGATCTGAAGCTATTACCACGGTCGCATCCTCAAGCATTCCGTAAGCCTTGAGGGCCGCAATGCATTCCTTGGCCTTCCTGTCAAGGTAGCGCAGCCTCTCAAGATACGCATGGTGAAGCTTCGAAGCGGAATAATCGTCAAGCTCCTCTATGCCGCTCATGTAGAGCCATTTGTCCTGCACTATCTCCCTGTCGCGCACTGGATAGTTCTCATGCGCCTCTATGAAATTGGCAAAGATGAAATGGGGCATGTAGTTGTATCCGGTTTGCAGGTATTCCTTGAGCAGGGCTATTGTGTCGTTGGCGCCCCTGTCGAGCTTGTAGGTTCCGTCCGCATTCGCTACTCCCTCGTCAAGCTTCAGCCTGAGCTTGAGGTATAAGCTGTCGAAGAAGGGCTGCGGAACCAGCCTGCCTATCGCGTTGCTGAGCTTGAACAGCCTCTCCCTTGATTTGATGCCTCCCTTGAGCACGAACGAGAGCTTGTCGGCAAGGCTCTTGTTGTACTTGACGTTGGAATGCAGCCAGATATCGTAAACCTTGTCGAAGCCTATGGCAAGGTTCGTGAAGCTTGTGAGGAAAGGGTTGTTTGAAAGGAGCAGGGAGTAATATCCGAGAGAATGCATCTTGCTTGCAATGGTCGCATCGCTATCAGAAAGGAATCTCGTCTTTACGAACCATGGCTCTATCTTCGTGCCTGCCTTGAAGAAGTTCCTTGACACGCCCCCTATGCTGCTTACCTTCCTGTTGGAAAACAGAGAGGCGTGGCTGGGAGCAGTCCAGGTGCCTGGAGACACGGCCATGCCGTATTTCGTCGCAGAGCGTGCGATGCCGCTGAGAAATGGCATGGATGCGCTGTAGGCGTCTGAAGCGCGCACTGTGTCGAGCAGCAATACAATTATATTTTTGCTCCTATTCCTAATAGCGTTCCCGCGCATATTTGATCGAAACGCTAGGCGCTGAAACCCTTTATATACGTTGCGCAGAAACGGTTAAAGCAGTGCATGAAACGGTTTGAAACGGTTCATCGAAATGATTTCATGAAGATTTGCGTCCTAAACCCATTTTACTATCCCTATCTCGGAGGCACAGAGAAGGTGCTTTTCGAGCTTTACGGCAGGCTCGCGAAAAGGCATGAGGTGTGTGTAGTATCCGCTGCGCTCCGCGAAAGCGGCAGGGAAAGCGAGGAGGAGATAAACGGGGTAAGGGTAATAAGGCTGAAGACGAGCTACATCGAATTTCCAGGCCTTCCGCTTCCCATGCCCATAATGCACGGCGTGCCTGAGGCGATTGCAAGCGAAGGCGCTGACGTGTACCACATCAACAACAGATACCTTTACTATACAAACGCCATTGGCGCGATAGAGAAGGCGCGGGGAAAGATTGCAATCACGCTTCACAACGCCTTGCCCAAGGGAATAAACGCTTTCACCGACTTCGGAGGCCTGGCATATGACCTGCTGTGGGGAAGAAGAATCATGGAGAAGGCGAAAGCGATAGCTGGGATAACGCAGAACGTGGTAGACACTACGGTGCCAAGCGGGCTGCTTTGGAAAACCTCCGTCATATACAACGGAATAGACTACAACAGATTCAAGCCCAGGAAGAATTCCGAAGAGGCAGAAAGGATAATAGAAGAGCTCGGAGGCAACAGGATAATTCTCAACGTGGCAAGGCTTACCTGGCAGAAGGGCCAGCCGCATCTCATAAGCGCGTTTGCCAAACTGGCAAAAGAGCACAAGGACCTGTTTTTGCTCATAATAGGCAGGGGCCCGCTGCAAAAGTTCCTTAAAAGCGAGGCAAGAAGAAAGGGAATAGAGAAGAGGTTCAAGATACTCTCGCACGTGGAAGAGGAGATGCTTCCATATTACTATAACGCCGCGAGCGTGTTCGCATTGCCTTCTCTTTACGAGCCAGCCTCTGTTGCACTCCTTGAGGCGCTTGCAAGTAAGGCTCCGACAGTGGCATCGAGGGTAGGAGGAATACCGGAGATGATGAAGAACGCTGGAAGGTACTGCAGGCCAAGGGACAGCAGCGATCTTGCCGAAAAGATAGGCAACACCCTTGAAGAGAAGGAAGTTTCTTCAAGGCTTTCAGAGAGGGGAAGGAAGCTCATGGAAAAGGAGCATAACTGGGACGCGATTGCAAATAAATATGAAGCTTTGTTCAAGAATATACTATAAAATCGCATGCGGCGCATCGCACGCTTCGCGTTTTTCGAAAGAATGAGACAATGGCAAAGCGGAAATCCTTTTGGAGCGACCTCAAAGGCAAGGAGGAATTGAGCCTCGAGGAGTACATAAAAATCGTAAAAAGAGTGAAGTATTTCATAATCGCGGGATTGGCCGCGAGCCTTGCCGTGTTCGTGGGCATCGCGATTTTCGGAGGGATATACAAGGTAAGCGACATCATAGCAAGCATGAACTTCTACGTATACGCCATCGCGCTTCTCCTCGTGTTTGCGAGCTACCTGATAAGGTTCGCGAAATGGGACTATTACCTGAAGAAGCTTGGCGTGCGGGTCCCTTTCAAGGAGAACATGATGATCTACCTCTCGCTCTACTCCATGAACATAACTCCTGGCAAGATAGGAAGGGTGGTTTCGGCATATACTCTCAGCAAAATCTCAGGAGTTAAGGTTGCAAAGATAGTGCCAGCAGTGACGATGGACATATTTACGGACTTTATAGGCTTTGCCGTATTTGCGCTCCTCTTCAGCATATACGCGCACAGGTTTGTAATCTACATACTCGCAGCCGACCTGATACTGCTTTTGCCGTTCGTCTTCCTCACCCATGACTGGCTCTACCAGAAGCTCAAGAACGCGCTAAAACGCTTCAAGAAGAACCAGTATTTCGGCATGTTCAGCGTATATGGCGACGAGTACTTCTCTTCGCAAAGCGGCCTGAACAACTTCAGGACATATGCATACTCGCTCCTTGTCACGCTGCCTGCCGATTTCCTTGTGGGACTCGCGCTCTTCATAACGCTTTTCTCGTTCGGCATAACGGCGCATGTAGGAGCTACGATATTCGTCTATTCCTCATCGCAGCTTTTCGGCATGGTTTCGGGCGTGCCAGGAAGCATAGGTGTAAGCGACGGTACGCTTGTCGCGATGATAGGAGGAGTATTCAATCTCGATTCGATGACAAGCTCCGCGGCTACTATAATGACAAGAGTGGCAACGCTCTGGCTCGGGGTGCTTGTAGGATCCGCATTCCTTTTCTACACACTCAAGTACTGGGATCTTCCTGGAAAAGGCAGAAGGAGAAGCAAAAAGCGCAGGAAATAAAAACTGCTAGGAAAAGACCTGTGGTGAATGGTGAAAGAGGATCACATTTCCTCTTCTCCTGCTTCATCTATGTCATTGCTCCCTAAATCGGAAGGCTCGTCCTCTCCGCTGCCCTTCTCCTTGACAAGTATCTTTCCGAACTTGCCTGTTGAAAGCTGCGGAGTCCCGCGGAACTCGTTGACATAGCCGTTTGACACCTCTATCGTATCCCCAACGCCAACGGTGTTTATATCATTGCCCCACAATGACATCTTTATCGTCCCGGTAGAGTCCTCAAGAACTACATCCGCTACGCTGAGCCTCTTTCCGTACTTCGTTATGACTTCTCGAGGCTCGCTCTTTTCCTTTACTTTAGCAACAACCGTGACGTTGCTAGCACCTGCCTTCAGTTCATTTATGTTCATATAACACGCCTGATTAGATTCAATCGCACTCGTAGTATATGTTCACAAAATTATTTAAATCTGCTTAATGGAGAACGAAAAAAGCTTGGCGCGAGGCAAAACCGCGTGCAAAACGCGTTTCGCGCAAGTTAGAGTGCCAGCTCTGGAGAAGCCATCCCCATGCTTGAGAGGCAAAGGGGTTTTTGCGGCGCGTGTTTCATGCGCCAGCGAGGTTTTCAGCGGCCCATAATTACGCCCTGCAGATTGCCAAGCCCGCTTGCCGCGATTACCTTCACTTTTTCGGTGCTGAAATAGTTGAAATAGAAGTTTAGCGCGCCGTCATTTACCACTATTACTACTAAATCGAAGCTTTCTATCCTGCGCTTTATCATTGAGGAAGTGGAGGATACGGCCTTCCTGCCTGTTTCGTACTCTATCGCTATCTTCCTGCCGCTTTCATAAGCTATAAGGTCAGGGCCGCTGCTGTTGTCTATTATCATTGCCTTTATTCCTTTTTCTTCAAGGCTTTGGAAGATCTTCTTTACCATTACCTCGTGCTCTATGCTAAGGGACTTGTTCTTTCTCATTACCCAGCGTTCTTGCCTGCCCTGCCACCCTATCCGCATCTCCTCGGCATCTTCGTATTTCTCGCCTTCTCCTACAAGGATAGGCTTTCCCGGAGCTGGTGCTGCAATGGGCGAAGCGGCGGCTCTTGCATCCGCATTGCCCCCTTTAGAAAAAGAGTTCGGGATCTCCACTACGCTCGGCTCCCTTATGCTGTAGCTGAGCACCATCGCCTCGCTTCTCCTTAGCCTGCGCAGCATCTTCTTAATCTCGA
>JAKATY010000025.1 GCA_021827955.1 Microcaldota archaeon
AATCCTAGGTAAGGGCAGGCTTGACTTCGGCGAGCAGAAGGAGAATATCATAACTCACTACGACAAGAATGGCAAACCGCTCGAAATCGAGATACTTGAAGCCAGCAAGACAGCAATGAAGATGATGAGCACAATCATGAGCGGCAGGAAGCGCGTAGCTGTTGCAGCCATTTAGGATTGAATGGAAAACGGAAATAAGAGATATAGGATTACCCTGACTGCCTCGTCTATTCTAAGCCCAAGCTGCGCTTGGTAGCTTAATAGAAGGTGAAACCTGTCAGAGTCTATCACATGCAGGAACCTTTGAAGCTGAATGTCGGAGAACACCTTTGAGAGCGAGCCATATTTCGACGTCTTCCTCTTGCCGACAAACCTCTTGGTTTAGGTCTTATGTAGCACTGACCGTAGCTGCTGTAACTGGTGCCATGAAACGTTCATGGACACCTGCTTGAGGGTTTCCGAGAAATCTTCCCTTCTTGAAGATTTCCGTTTCGGATTTCCGAACCCTAGCTTGTCTCCGTGAATCAGATTTGCAGGGGGTGAGATTTGAACTCACGTAGGCGCTAGGCCACAGGATCTTAAGTCCTGCGCATTTTTCCGTGGCTTATGCCAAACCAGACTCTGCCACCCCTGCATGAAGAATGCAGTAGTTGCCACGCTTACGCATACATGGACGGGCTCGTGCTGTTCACTACCTTCTTGTAGTTGTCGTGCGTGTCCTTGCCTTTCTTCATTATCTCGCGTATCTTTGCCTCTACTTCTTTTGCCTCTTTCTCCAGTTCGCTTACGTCTATGTTTAGCTTTGTTGCCTTGTTGAACGCCTCTATTGCGTATTCCGCGTACTTGGGGTCTATTACCTCTCCTTCAACAGGCACCAGTATGTTGAGATCATCTACGTTGTCTAGCACAGCATCGCTTATGAGGAGCGCGCTTACGCCTATCGAAACGCCGTCGCTTATGAGTGTAAGCCCTGTGCTCTTGGCCAGCTTTTGCATGCTTGGCGTTGAAGCTAAAGAGTATATCCCTTTTGTAGGAGCGGTCTGGGGAATGCCACCTATCGATATTATCCTTGAAACGCCTTTCCCTTTCAGGAACTTGTACACTTCCGAAGATAATTCGTAAATCATGTTTACGGGTATTGCAAACTCAGCGAAGATCGTGCAAATCTTGTACTTGCTGCTGTAATAGATTCTCACTGGCTTCATGGGCGTGCTGTTGTGCACGGAAACAAGCGGAGGAAAGTCGCTGCTGTTGAGATATCCTGCATATTCGAGCTCCAGCTTGTCTATTATATAGCTGATGGCCATAGGCCCAACAAGCCCTGTTCCCGGGAATCCCTCAACGAATGTGTATCCTTTGAAATCTACCTCTTTGAGCATCTTTATCTCTATCATGGTATCACGCTTTATCCTTGAAAATAACAATTAATAATGGTTTTGCTTCCTCCTTTTACGTCGTATATTATGTTTTCATTTTCCAAATGCATCGCAAATCCCCTATCTGTGCCATTTACTTAATCGTCGGTGCCTCGACGATAAGTATTTAAATTTGACGTGTGTGTATTCTTATCGGTGAAAGCAATGGCAGAAAGAATAGGAAAGGAAAAAATAGAGAAGGAAGACGGTTTTCTCTATTTTGTTGGAAAAGACGGATACGCCTGGAAGGCCCCGATGAAGACAAATTCTCGCGGCAGGAAGTCAAGAGTAGGCTCCGAGAAAATCTCCAAGCAAGATGGCTACCTGTACTTCATTGACAAAAGCGGGTACATCGCAAGGGCAAAGGCAAACAGGAAAGGAAGGAGATAATTAGGCATTTTTGATTTTTTTATTTTTATTTCTGTTCCTGTTTTTGTTTATCTTTTTTTCAGACTATTTTTATACGCGAAGATATGCTCGATGCACGCCCTTGTTTATGGCAGGCTAACTTTGTCTCCTATTGCTATCTTTGCTTTCTTGGCGAAACCTTTTCTGGCTTCTATTATGTACTTGCCTTTCTCCCTTGGCTTGTAGACTTCGCACCCCAACGCCCTCGTGCAGGGCTCCGCGCTTTCTACTATATCAACAATCCTGCCGGATTCGCCTATCCAGATTATGTCTATGCTGAAAAGCATATTGCGCATCCATATGCCGTAATATCCTTCTCTCCCGAATTTGAACAGCATGCCTTCGTTTTCTCCGAGAGACTTTCTGTACATCAAGCCTATTGCCTTCTTCACAAAAGAATCGGCCACGAGCAGCTCGAGCTCTCCGCCTCCTATCTTCGCCTTCAGCTTCGAATACTTCTGCCTTTTGTAAAGAAGCCTGAACACGCACACGTTTCCATCCTTGTTTGCCTTTGATCCCAGTTCCTTGCTGGTAGAGCCTGATCCGCGCTTCGCGCTTTATCGCTTTCTATTTCTTGTTAGTGAGAGAGATGCTCTGCTCCCTGAGGAACTGCTGGAGGTAGAACTTGCTGCCGGTTCCCTTTCCTGTAAGCCCGCTTCCCTTCCAGCCCACGAAAGTGTGAAGGCCCACTATAGCACCGGTGGTTGCGCTTATGCCCCTGTTTATGTATGCCACTCCTGCCTCTATGCTTTCTGAAAATTCCTTTATCTCCTTCTTGTTCTTGCTGTATAAGCCTGCGGTAAGGCCGTATTCTACGTCATTGGCTTTGCGCATCGCCTCGTCGAAGCCCTTGTAGCTGTCTATGACAAGTATCGGCACGAAAAGCTCCTTGTGGAACAGCTCGTGCGAATGGCTGAGCTCCGCTATAACCGGCTCTACGTAATAGCCTTTCAGGCCTGTATTCACAGCATTGCCTCCGTAAAGCAGCCTGCCTGAGGATTTTATCTTCTCAACGGATTCCATGTAGCGCTTGTATGCGCTTTCGCTTATAAGCGGGCCCATGTAGTTTTCCTTTTTAAGCGGATCTCCTATGCCGAATGAGCGTGCTTTTTCTATTAGCTTGCTGAGGAAAAGTTCCTTTATCGACTCGTGCACATATACCCTGGAGAGCGCGCTGCACTTCTGGCCGGCGAATCCGAATGCCGCGCTCGCGACGCCGTTTACTGCTTCTTCCATGTCTGCATACTTCGATACTATGGTCGGGTTCTTCCCTCCCATCTCTACAACAAAGACCTTCTGCATGCCTGCGCTATACACTTTTGACAGCATCCTGAGCCCCGTATCCCTGGAGCCTGTGAATACTATGCCTTCGACATCCTTGTTCACCACGAGCTCGTCTCCCACTTCGGAGCCAGGGCCCGTCAAGTAGTTGAATACTCCGCTGGGCACTCCTGCTTCATTGAGCAGCTTGTAGATCATGTATCCAGTAAGCATGGTCATGTTGTCCGAAGACGAGGGCTTGAACACCACGGTATTGCCCGTTATCATCGCGCCAACGCTCATGCCTGTGGATATTGATATGGGGAAGTTGAACGGCGCTATTACCCCGAAAACCCCGTAAGGCTTCATGCTTATCGTGACCTTCTCCGCGCTTGAAGGCGCCCCCTGGAAGCCCAATCCTGCCTTTGCACTGCTCTCCTCGAGGCTGGTCTTCCTTATATAGCCTTTGTTTCTCTCAAGTTCTCCTGCATAGTATCTCATGAAGTCTATCGCTTCGTCCACTTCTCCTATGGACTCATAGCGCGATTTCGCGTTCTCGTAGCTCAACACCGCAGCCACGTTGAATTTTTCCCTGGAGAATATCTCTGCCGCCTTCCTGAATATAAGCGCCCTTTCCTTGTAACTTTTCTTGCTCCATGAAGCAAACGCTTCCTCTGCAGCAGAGATGGCCTGCCTTGCATGCTCCCTTGTCCCTTTCTGAAAGTATCCTATTATTATTGATGAATCTATAGGGGACCTCTCGGTAATCGTTTCTTGTGCGATCACCTCCTTGCCTCCTATCATCATCGGATATTTAGCCCCGAAGCCTTTTTTCGCCCTCTCTGCAGCTTCATCAAAAAGCGCGTCAAATTCCTTTTCCCTTCCAGCTTCCAGGAAATTCTTGTACGTAAATTCGTTTTTGAAACCTTCTGCCATTTCCCCCACCTTATTTTCACAGCGCAAATGTCAGCCAGCCCGTTTTGCAATAGCAAAAGTTGTACGGAAGCGCCGTGCATGTCCCTGCCCCTGCAGGCATTGCGTTAATGTTTGCGCTTACAATGTGTCTGTCTCATCTAACTAATAAAAACTTATCGCAAGAAAGGCGAGACGCAGCGTAAATCCTCGATGCAAAAAGTGTATGTCCTGTCGCTTTATTCCGCATAAATTTTAAATACTATGGTAGTCGCTTTACTAAGCAGGATTATATGGCATCAAGCAAAAATGAAAAGGTAGTCCAGAAAGAGTCTGAATATCTGGAGATGTACGGGTTTAGCGACAGCGTTAATTACAAATACAGCACAGAGAGGGGCCTCTCCGAAAACGTGGTCCGCGAAATCTCAGCAATAAAGCAGGAGCCCGACTGGATGCTTGAAAAGAGGCTTAGTGCGTACAGGGTCTTCCTAGGCAAGCCCATGCCAAAATGGGGCCCAAGCCTTGACGGAGTCGATTTTGATGACACTTACTACTACAAAAAGCCCACCGAGAAGAAGGAAGGGAGCTGGGAAAGTCTCCCCGATGAGATAAAGAAGACCTTTGACAAGCTTGGCGTGCCAGAAGCGGAAAGGAAGTTCTTCGCAGGAGAGGAGGCGCAATACGATTCAGAAGTAGTCTATGGCAGCATAAGGAAGGACCTCGAAGCGCAGGGCGTGATATACGTAGATACCGATACCGCGGTCAAGAAGTACCCGGAGCTCGTGAAAAAATATTTCGGCACTGTAATACCTTCTACAGACAACAAGTTCGCGGCGCTGAACACCGCGGTGTGGAGCGGCGGCTCTTTCATATACGTTCCAAAAGGCGTAAAGCTCTCGATGCCTCTGCACGCGTACTTCAGGATAAACTCTGAGAAGATAGGGCAGTTTGAGCGCACGCTCATAGTCGCAGATGAAGGAGCGGAAGTAACTTACGTGGAAGGCTGCACCGCGCCCATATACAGGAGCTCCTCGCTGCATGCCGCAGTAGTGGAAATAGTAGCGCACAAGAATGCCCATGTAAGATATGTAACAATACAGAACTGGTCAAAGAACATATACAATCTTGTAACCCAGCGCGCATATGCCTATGAAAATGCGCA
>JAKATY010000063.1 GCA_021827955.1 Microcaldota archaeon
CAACAGTTGCCTTTGCTTGTTTGTGATATGGCACGCCTCTGACAAAAGCGAGGAATCCTACTCCGAGGCGATCCGCGATGAGAAGCACTGGCCAGAGCTCATAGACATAATCGCTCTCGTTTCCTCAGGCAAAAAGAAGGTATCGTCGAGCGAAGGCCACATCCACACGGTAAACACAAGCAGCTTGTATGCCGCAAGGCCGCGCATAGCCGAGGAGCGCGCCAGGAAAGCAGTAGAGCTGATAACGAAGAAAGATGCCCATAGCCTCTTCGATCTTATAATGAAGGACAGCAACAGCATGCACGCGGTAATGCTGGACAGCATGCCTCCACTGCATTACATAAACGATACCTCTTGGCTTTTGATCGAAAAAGTTCACGAGATAAACAATGCGCACGGCGAGAATATCGCAGCTTACACCTTGGATGCAGGCCCAAACGTGCACATAATAACAGAAGACCGCTATGCGAAAGAGCTCAAGAATGCAATGCTCGAAGCTGTTCCAGGCATAAGCTTCATAGAATCGCACGCCGGAGGCGCTCCTGTGCTTCTGGGCAAGGACAGCTCTCTCATAGACGAGAACATGAAGGCAGGTGTTTGATATGGATCCATTGAAAGAAAAAGATCTCTACATGGTGAAGCTCGGTGGAGCGGTAATAACGGATACGGACAAGCCTGGCGTAGCAAGGAAGGAGCATATAGCAAGGCTCCTCAGCGAGATAAAAGAGGCAAAGGAGAAAAAAGGCTTCAACGTAATAATAGGGCACGGCGGAGGCTCGTTCCCCCACATTCCTGCCAAGAAATACAGGGTAAACGAGGGCATAATAAACGAGGAAAGCAGGAAAGGCGCCTCTCTCGTAAAGCTTTCTGCCCGAGAGCTCAACTCCATTATCGTGAGCGCAGCGCTCGAGGTGCAGATGGATGTCTTCCCTTTCGATCCGTCAAGCTTTCTTGTATCAAGATCTGGCAAGGCGGAACTGGCCAGCGTCGAAGCAATAAAGAATGCACTGAACTACGGCTTTACTCCTATAGTTTACGGAGATGTGGTGATGGACCTTGAGAAAGGCGTCTCGATAGCTTCAACTGAGGAGGTTTTCCGCATCCTTTCCAAACACCTGCCAATAAAGAAGGTGGTGCTTGCTACAGATGTTGACGGTGTATTCGACAAGGACCCTTTCAAGTACGGCGACGCAAGGCTTCTGCCTTTGGTAAATGAGGGCAATTTGCACGAGATACTTGGCGCAGCAGGTTCAGCGCACAAGGTAGATGTAACAGGAGGCATGAACGCAAAGGTCGCGCTTCTGAGCGATATAGTAAGCAGCACAGGCGGCCGAGGTTTCATCCTGAACGGCAGCAAGCCCAGGAAGCTTTTCAATGCCCTCATTGACGAAGAAATAGAATGCACCAAGTTCGAGTTTGGGGCGCAGCAATAGCATTGCGTTATTTGTATATCTTTGTGCCGGCCTTGCCTTCGAGCACATCTTTGAGCATGCTTAAATTGCCTATATACGAAACTCGATTCTCTCCTCCTTCCACGAAACCCATGCAGGCTTCTACTTTGGGCTTGATGGTCCCTTCTTCAAGATAGGGGAGCATTCTCTTTGCCTCTTTTGCGGTTATTGTCTTTATGGCTCCCTTCCTGTTTTTGTAATCCCTGTATACAAAGTCTACGTCTGTCAATATCGCCAGCGTCTTCGCTCCGATCGCGTTTGCAAGCACCATGCTTGCAAGATCCTTGTCTATCACTGCGTCGACCCCTTTATATGCATTGCTCTTTCGCATCACCGGTATGCCTCCGCCTCCAGCCGCGATGACTACTCTGCCTCTGGCAAGCTCGTTTTTTATCGCGTCTATTTCAACTATCCCTCTCGGAAAAGGCGAAGGCACCACTCTTCTATACCCTTTCTTCTCCTTAACATAGCTGAATCTTTCCTTGCTTAAAACTGAATCAAGCTTCTCCTTTGAGTAAAACGGCCCTACAGGCTTGGCCGGCTTTCTGAATGCAGTATCCTTGCCGTCTACTATCACGTGCGTAAGGACGGTGCAGACCTCTTTCTCGATTCCTCTCTTTGCAAACGCGTTTCTAAGCGCTATCTCCAGTACAGATCCTATAGAGCCCTGCGTCTCGGCATTTAGCAAGTACAGCGGCAGCTTCGGCACTTTGGCTTCAGTGAATTCGTTCCTGAGAAGCTCGTCTCCAACCTGTGTGCCGTTGCCGTGGGTTATTACAATCTGCGCATTGCTTCTTCCTGCAAATTCCGCGACATGCGCCATCGCCTTCTCTGCTGTTTTTATCTCGCTGGATTCCCTCTGTTTTCCAGCAGCATTTAGAAGAGCATTGCCACCAAGCGCCACCACGATCTTTTCCATGATCTGGATTGTTTCAAAAATTATTTATGCGTTCTTTCGCATAGAATATAGATTGCATGGCAATGAATAACACAGCAAAGCAAAAGGACGTAGCAACGCGGGGAATAAAGCTCGTCATCTTTGACCTAGGGGGAGTGGTAATAAATTATTCAGAAGATTTGTACGTAAAAAAACTCAGCAAGGAAACGGGCGCCCCTGCCGAAAAGATTTCACGCCTGCTCATGCGTTTAGATCCTCTGTTCGATTCAGGAAAAATATCCTTGAAAGAGTTTGAAAGCAAAATGGCAAAGAGCCTTAAGATAAGCAAAAGTTCTGTAAAATGGGCCGAAAGTTTCTATGAGCTCTCCTCTCTCAACATGGGCACTTATCGCATAATGAGAAAGCTCAGGAAGAGGTATAAAGTCGTAATACTTTCAAATATCTCAATGCCCAGGTATTATGCCTCCCTGAAAATTATAAGGAAAGACTGCTGTGAAAGGTATTTTGCATCCTGCTTCCTCCACATGCGCAAGCCGGAGAGGAGGATATACATGTACGTGCTAGGCAAGATGTCCGCTAAGCCCGAAGAGGCAGTGTTCATAGACAACCTTAGGAGAAACGTGCGCGGAGCGGAGGCCGCAGGGCTTAAAGGCATACTTTTCAAGAATGCCAAGAAGCTTGAAGCGGATTTGAGAAAGCTGAGACTAAGGCTTGACTGAATGATCGACTCGGGTTTTGCGGAGAGGCTTTTTGCAGGTAGATGGATAGCCGGCCCAGGCATAGACGATGCTGTGCGCGAAGCCAAAAAATTCAACAGGGCAGGAGTAAAGGCGATAATAAATTATCTGGGCGAGGAATTCCACAGCAAGGAGGACGTGGCCGAGGCGACAGATGTAATAATGCGTGCGATCAGCGCGATAAAGGCGAACAGGATAAAAGCTGACATATCAGTAAAGCCTACGCAGCTCGGCCTTCTTGTTGGCAAGCAGGTGTTCCTGTCCAACTTGAGGAAGCTGGCACGCGAAGCGAAAAAGGCAGGGGTATTCCTGTGGATAGACATGGAAGAGCCTGAAACCGTGGACAGCGTAGTCGATGCCTATGCCTCGGAGTTCGCGGGAAAAGAAGTGGGCTTGTGCGTGCAATCATATCTAAGAAGGAGCGCAGAGGATTTGAGGCTTCTCGCAAGGCACGGCGCCGTGGTCAGACTCGTCAAGGGCGCATATTCCCTTTCCCATGCCACTTACAGCACCCATGAGGAAATAACGCGCAATTACCTCCTGCTCATGCAATATCTTTTCGGGCATTCGAAAAGGTTTACGCTGGCCACCCATGACCTGGACATTATAGAAAAGGCATTAAAGCTTAACGCACGATATAAAAGAGACGTGACTTATGCAATGCTCAAAGGAGTCAGGAACAGGTACCTGAAGGATCTTGCCGCTCGCGGAGAGAACGCCTCGGTGTACATACCTTTTGGAGATAAATGGGTAAGCTATTCTTACCGCAGGCTAAGAGAAGCCGGCCACCTGTCCCTGATAGTCAAGTCATTGTTCGAGCGCCAGGGTGTTTGATTGTCCGAGCAGAAAAGGCCAAAAAAAAGCGAAAACTTTTCGGAATGGTATACGCAGGTCTTGATAGATTCAAAGTTCATAGACTATTCCCCCGTTTCAGGAGCGATAGTGTTCAGGGCTTCAAGCTATTTCGCATGGGACATGATAAGGAGCGCCACCGACGTGCTATTCAAAAAAGCAGGCATACAGGACTTTTACTTCCCTCTTTTCATACCCGAGCATCTCCTTGAGAAGGAGAAGGAGCACGTAGAGGGATTCTCTCCCGAAGTGGCGTGGGTTACCCATGCGGGCAATACAAAGCTTGAAGAGAGGCTTGCAATAAGGCCGACTTCTGAGACAATAATGTACGAAATCGTTTCGAAGTGGATAAGATCCTGGCGCGACCTGCCTCTGCGCATGAACCAGTGGAACAATGTAGTAAGATGGGAGTTCAGGCATCCAACTCCTTTCCTAAGGTCGAGGGAGTTCCTTTGGAACGAAGGTCATACGATTTTCGCAACGCGCGAGGAGGCTGCCGCGGAAAGGGACGAAGTTCTCGGCATATACAACAAGATACTCAAGGAATATCTTGCATTGCCGGGCATAACAGGAAGGAAGACAGACAGCGAAAAATTTGCGGGGGCCGAGGCGAGCTACAGCATAGAGCACGTGATGCCCGATGGCTGGATGATACAGGGCCCTGATTTCCACAGCGACGGCCAGAAGTTCTCCAAGGCGTTCGAAATCTCATTTCTCGACAAAGAAGGCAAGAAAGCCTATGCATACCAGAACACGTTTGCGATAAGCACGCGCGAATTGGGAGTCATGGTGGCGATCCATGGAGATGACAGGGGATTGATTATACCTCCCAAGCTTGCGGTAATACAGGCAGTCATAATACCAATATACAACGATTCTAACAAGGAGGCCGTGCTCGCCTACGCAAAAGAGGCCAAGGACTCGCTCGGCGAAAGCATAAGGTCATACATAGACGACAACGATGCATACTCTCCTGGCTGGAAATTCAGCGAATGGGAGCTCCGCGGCGTGCCAGTAAGGATAGAGATAGGGGAGAAGGAGCTCAAGTCCAAAAGCGCTACAGTCACGAGAAGGGATACGCTTGAGAAAAAGCAGCTTGGAATAGATGAATTGGGCAAAGGCGTAGCCGCACTCCTTTCCGAAATCCACGAGAACATGTATCTAAAGGCGAAGAAATTCCTTGACTCTCACGTCCATGATGCAGACACTTATGAGATGCTAAAGGATATTATAAAGAATTCAAAGGGAGCAGCGCGCGCGCCGTGGTGCGGCGATTCAGAATGCGAGAGCAGGATAAAAGAGGAAACCGGCGCGAAAATAACAAACATGCCTTTTGACGCGCAAGGAAAAGAGAAAGGCAAGAAATGCGTCTATTGCGGCAAGGACGCAAAATACACCGCCAACTTTGCAAGATCCTACTGAATCTCTGCGTCATTTCTCTCCGAAACGGGATCCGCTCTTTTGCCTTCGTAGCAAGAAGATGCGCATAGCCAGAAAGCGTTATTGTCCTTGTTGCTGCTGTCGCATCTGAGCATGCAGTAGATAGCATCTTCAGTCTCCTTGGAATTTCTCTCCCTCAATCCCTCAAGCATAATCTCGACGCCCTTCCTCGCGACCCTCTCGTTCACATCGTATCCTCTCTTCCTGAGGAATGTCTGCACATCTTTTATCAGGACCGAATAAGGGCTGTACGAATACTGCATATCGAATACGAATTCCATGTTTTTTCCTATTTCCTCTATATTCTTTGTTTTTCCTTCCATGCAAATCAATAAGCTTGAAAAAGCAATATTTAAATTCAGCGAAGTGGCATTAGACAAAGAACGAACCAACTGCCATTGCTCATTCCATTTGACTTAAGGGTATTTGCTCCCTTTGCTTTTGCGTTACACGCAATCCAAGCAAAAAGAATAAAATAGGGATAAGTGCTTAATATACTGCTTTTCGATCTCAGCCCCGTCGTCTAGTGGCCAAGGACGCAGGCCTTTGGAGCCTGCTACATCGGTTCGAATCCGGTCGGGGCTATTTTCAACAGCGTTCACACCAGGTCCAATGCCGAGAACATAAACGGTAGGATTATCGTGGCGTCTCCGTCTATCGTTGTGTACTTCGCCTTTTCCTTTATCTTTCCCCACGACACTGCTTCGGACAATCTCGCTCCTGAGAGGCTGCCGTCGAACTGCGTCGCTGTAGTTATGTAAACAGCGTAGTCAAGGCCTCCTTTGAATTGGTTCCACCATATGACATGGTGCTTGCTTATGCCGCCTCCCACCATCAGCGCACCGGTAACCTTGTGGTCGAATACTATGTTGCTCAGCTCTATCTCGTCCTTTATGAGGTTTAGCTTGAAGTCGTGATCCTGCGAGAATATCGTGAGCTGCGTGCCGAACGCGCCGTCGAGTATTCCGGGGTTGAAGATCTTGACGTTGTGCAAATACGCCTGCCTCACTATCGAGCCCTCGTCCTTGATCCTTTTTCCGAATTCGTATATGAGTTCGCTAGCGCTGTATTCCTTTTTATAGTCCCTGCTCGTGTAGATCTCTTCCATTATCTCGTTGAACCTTTTTTCGAGCTTCAGGCCGTATTCATCCCTTTCTATGAAAACGTTGCCTAGCCTGTATACTCCCTTTTCGTGCAACTTCGCATCATCAGCATAGAAGGATCCGGCGCTGTAGATTCCTCCAGAAGCCCTTGCTATGTCATGGTCCAGCATTCCTCCCGTGGTTATTATCGCGTTGAAGTATTTCGTTGCTCCGGCTATCGCGCCCCTTATGCCCGTTGCTATTATATCTGCAGGAAAAGAGAGGAAATTGAATGAGCTTTTGTCAGCGAGCATGTCTTTGAGTATGCCTGTGCCGTCGGCCATGTGCTGCGCCGAGAAGCCTCCTATCCTTTGCATCTCTTCCACCAGTTCCGAAACCTTCATTGATTTCCTCAGCTTGAGGTCCTTGACCGGAGAGCCAAGAATTTTTTTGTTCTCTTTTTTCCCTGCCATACAATTACCCTTTGAGCATTGGTTTTCAAGAATGCGCGCATCCCATCAAGATTTGCAATTCCCTTTCGCTTAAAGTAAACGCAAAGTCGTATCAAAACTCAAGCCACTTGCGCTCTGCTATCCTGATTATGCTTATAATTCCAAGGTTAAGCTTTTATTTTTTGCCTACATATGAGATTATCAGCGACCAGTGGTTTTATGCCGGAAAATGTAAGTCCAGACGATGAAGAGATATTGCGTTTTATAGAGAGCGCCAGGCCGAAAATATATGTGATAGGCACGGGAGGCAGCGGAAGCAACACCGTGACGCGTCTTTCGAGCATAGGCATAGAAAACGCAACCCTCATAGCCATGAACACCGATGCTGCGCATCTTGTCAAGACGCGCTCTGAAAGGAAACTCCTCATAGGCAAAAAGATAACAAGGGGCCTTGGGGCCGGCAGCGATATAAAAGTAGGGGAAGAGGCGGCTCTTGAAAGCAAGGATGAGATAAAGCACATGATAGGCGACGCCACTCTTGTTCTCGTAACGTGCGGGCTTGGAGGCGGCACGGGCACGGGATCAATATCAACAATAGTGCATGAGGCGAAGGAGGCGGGCGCGCTCACGGTAAGCGTGGTAACGCTTCCATTCTCAAGCGAGGGCAAGACGAGAATGAGAAACGCCCTGGAAGGGCTTGCAAAGCTGAAGAAAGTTTCTGATACTACTATCATAATCCCCAACGACAAGCTTCTTTCCATAGCTCCAGATTTGCCGCTTAACATGGCATTCAGGGTTTCTGATGAAGTGCTTGCAGAAGCTACCAAGGGCATAGTGGAGATGAGCACTAAGCCGGGATTGGTCAACATAGATTTCGCAGACTTGCGCGCAGTCCTAAAGGACTCAGGCTTCGCAGTAATAGGAACAGGCGAAAGCACTGCTCCCGATGGCAACAGCATGCGCGCCATCAACGCGCTAGAAAGCGCGATAAAGAGCCCGATACTCGACGCGGAGCTTTCAACCGCGAAGAAAGCGCTCGTGAACATAGTAGGAGGGGAAGGCCTTACACTGAAAGAGGCTGAAAGTGTATTCCAGGAAGTGTCAAGCAGGATAGACTCTGATGCACTGCTCAAGTGGGGCGCCAGGATAGAGCCGGAAATGAAAAAGGAAACCGTTCGCGTTACAATAGTCATAAGCGGGGTCGAGTTTCCGCAGTATACGGAAGAAGGAATAGCAAAAAGCATAAAAACGATGGAGGACCTGGATCTCGATGAAGTATTCACCGAGAAGAAGAAAAAGCCGCAACAGCAGCAATAAGAAGCTCAAGGAAGAGAAAAGGAGATGAAGATGCAGCTTCTTATATCCTACTCCTTTTTGATTTTTCTATGGTAGACTACATCGAATTTGTAGCACTTGTTGCTGCAGTAGTAGCTGATCTTGCCTGAGCGGTGGACAAACATTATACCTTTGCCTTTCTCTATCTCTTTCGAACAATAAGAGCATTTCATAAAAATAACCTTTTTTCAGGCGCGTCCGCGGATCATCTTACCGATATCTGCTTCGCCTCCCTGCTTGTATCTACCAGCCTTACTATGTCTCCTACCTTTACCGGGCCGAGTATGTTCCTTTTTATCACTCTTCCCTTATCCCTTCCTTCCAGTATGTTGCACATTACAGTATAAATTTCGCCGTACATGCCTGTTTTGCCTTTATTGCTGACCTCGACTATTTCAGCTGCTATGCCACGGAATGCGCTTGGCTGCTCCTGTTGCTTCTGCTGCGGCACGCTTGCGCTTGCCTCTGCCTTCGCTTTTGGCTCCGGCTGCTGGCCCTGCTTTTCGCCTTCCTGTGCGCCTTCTTTTTCATTGTTAGCTGCCATGTGCAACACTATTGTTCATTCAAGCATGCTGAAGCCTCACTGGCTCTTCGGCTTTTCAGCCGCAGCCTCCTTGCCCGCTTCCTTTTCTTGCTTTGGCTTCTCCTGCTTTGCCTGCGCCTTTCCTGTGGCCCTTGAAATTATGTCGTCGAATTGGCCGGAAGCCTTGCCCTTGTTTTCAACCGCAACGGCGGTGCACTGGACGTTCAGCCCTATGGACTTTCCAAGTTCCTGCTTGCTCGGCACGAAAACGTAAGGCACCTTCTTGCTTTCGCATATTGCAGGTATGTGCATGACTACCTCTTCAGGTTCCACGTCTCCTGCAATCGCAACGAACGTCGCAAGCCCTCTTTCAACGCTTTTAGTGACCTCGTTGGCGCCTTTCTTCACCGTGCCAGACTGCTTTGCAAGCTGCAGTGCTTCGTATACCTTTGCCACAACATCATTCGACACTTCGAACTTCACGTAAGATTTTGCCATTTTTTTCACCATCTGTCAGTCAAACTTCATCGGTAAGCATTTATCTGCACGTACGAGGAAGAAACCGCATATATTATTCCCCGCAAAGGTTTTTAAGTTTTGGGTAACGGAAGGCATTTGGCGTTTCAGCTTATCAGGAAGTCGCCAGGCTTTGGCGGCTCCTCCGAAACGCCCTTCCTCTTCCTTATCTCTCTCACTACCTGGTCCTGCAGCGCCTGCGGCACTTTCTCATATCCCGCGAACTCCATAGCCCAGAGCGCCCTTCCCTGCGTCAGGCTCCTCAAGCTGTTGGAGAAGTTCTTCAGCGTTTCCGCCACCGGCACCTTCGACTTTATTATTACCTGATCCCTGTCCTGCTGTATATCAATTATGACTCCTCTCATTCCCTGCAGGAATGCAATGACATCCGACATGTACTCCTGCGGTATGGTTATCTCATAGTTCTGCTTCGGCTCAAGCAGCGTCACTCCCGCTTCTAAAAGCGCTGCGTATATGCCGTTCCTTATTGAAGGTATTACCTGTGCCGGCCCTCTGTGCACCGGGTCCTCGTGTATTGTAGCATCAACTATGCTGACAAGGACTCCAGCCACTTTCTGCCTCGCCAGCGGCCCGTCCCTTATCGCTTCCTCAAAGCCTTCTGTGACGTTTTCCATTACCTCGTTTATGTATTGGACTCCATGCGTAACGTCGCTGAGCAGGCATCTGTTGTATACATATACCACGTTCTTCGCGACGTTCCTGTCGAGCCCGTTCTTTACCATCAGCTCTATCGCGGCCTGGCCTTTCGGCTTGCCTTCCTTCATCGCGCCGTCGTCCAGCTCCTTGAGAAGCGCGGGAGGCAACGGCTCTACCGTAATGTAGAACTTCGAGTGCCTGTTCGGAGTCTTGCTCTCTACGGGCCCCGCCTTTGATTCTATGGCCTCATTATAAACTACTATCGGCTCGCTTGACACTATAGGTATGCCGAACTCGTCTCTGATCTTCGTCTCTATTATCTCCAGGTGTAGCTCTCCCATTCCGCTTACGAGGTGCTCTCCTGTTTCCTGGTTTATCTCGGCCTGTATTGTCGGGTCCTCTTTTGACAGCTCCCTAAGAGCTTCTATAAGCTTCAGCGTATCCCTTGAATCCTTGGCTTCTATGGCCTTTGTCACTACGGGCTTTGAATAGTGCTTTATCGGGTCGAACGGCTCTATTATGTTCTCGCTTAGCGTGTCCCCTATCGTAAGGTTGCTAAGCCCCACTATCGTTGCAATGTTGCCTGCGGGCACCTCATCCACTGTTACCCTGTCAGGGCCCATGTATACTCCGACTTGCTGTATCCTCTCTGTGTTGTTCTTTCCGGAGATGTGCAGCTCCACTCCCTTTCTTGCGATTCCTGAAAATACCCTTCCTACAGCGACTTCTCCGCTGTGCTGGTCGTAAGTTATGCCGAATACAACTATATTCGTCTTTGCGTTGAAGTCCGCATTCATCATCGCCTTGCCGTCTTCGCTGTTTAGGTCGCCGTGCCATATGAGCGGTATCCTGTAGGGCTGCGCCTCCCTCGGGTTTGGCAAGTTCTCTACTATCATGGGCAATATCGCTTCCTCTATCGGAGCTATCTCCTGCAGCTCCTTATCCCTGCCTTCTTCGAAGTACTTGAAAACATCCTTGAACGTAATCTTGTATTTTTCCATTATCGTCTTTGAGACTGCCCATTTGTCATATGCGGAACCGAATGCAACGCTGTTGCCCTCTACGCTCACCTTCCACTTTTCAGCGAATTCCACTGGCGCGAATTGCTCTATGAAATAGTTTACTTTGCTCACAAGTTCGAGTAGCCTCTCCTGTGTCTGCTCCGGCGTAAGCTTCAGTTCGCTAAGCAGCCTGTCTACCTTGTTTACGAAAAGGACAGGCCTCACCTTTTCCTTCAGCGCCTGCTTCAGCACGGTTTCGGTCTGCGGCATTATCATCTCTACCGGGTCTATGACAAGCACCGCACCGTCAACAGCGCGCATGGATCTCGTCACGTGGCCTCCGAAGTCTACGTGGCCCGGAGTGTCTATGAGATTTATCATGTAGTCGTTGTCCTTGTACTTGAAGCCTAGGGAGATATTTGCGGATTTTATCGTCATTTTCCTTTCCTTCTCTATCGCGTCGTAGTTCGTGTATAGAACATCTCCTGCAACCGTCTTGGAGATAAGCCCCGCTTTAGCGAGCAGGGAGTCGGTAAGGGTAGTCTTGCCATGGTGAACGTGCGCTATTATCGCTATGTTTCTTATTCTGTCGTAATCCTTCATGAGTTTTGAGATTTCCTCTACCATCAATTCTTTCCTTACCATAAATCAGCACCGTTTTTATCTTGCGCTTCTTGCCATGCGCTCTATCTCGTTCTTTCTCTTTACCGCGTAGCTGTTGACATCGTTGTTCGCAGCCATGATCAGTTCGTCCGCAAGCGCTTCAACAATGCTTTTCCTTTTGTCGAATGCGCTTATAACAGTAGCAAAAGCGATATTCCTCAGCGCTATATCCATCCTTTTGCTCGCGCTGATATCCACTGTAACGTTAGCTACAACGCCTCCGTATCTTACCCTTGTGGTATCCTCTATTGGAGCACTGTTCTCCAGCGCCCTTACAAGAACCTGCAGCGGGTTTTCATGCGCCTTCCCTTCTATCCTGTCGAACGCCTTCTCTACTATATGCATGACCTTCATCTTCTTGCCCTGCAGCCTGCCCTTCGTCCTTATTACATGGCTGCCTATCTTCTTGCCCGTGCCTCCCCTCATGAGATAATTCTCGAGCCTTTCAACAACGTTGACGCCCGTTTTTGAGAAATCTTTGTTGCTGTTCCTCCTGAAAGTATTCGGGTATTCTATATGCTTCAGGTTTATGTAGTTCTTGAGGCTTGCATCAGATATCGTGACATTATAATCATATTTTCCAAAAAGCTTTGACGTTTCTTCAGAAGAAGAAGCTGCGGCAGGCGCTTCCCTCTTTTGCACAGGCCTTTTTCTCTGCGCTGGTCTATGCACAGCACCGTCTCGCGCTTCTTTCCTGGCCTCTTCCGGTGCGCCTTTCTGCTGCGCAGCTGCAGCATCCTTGGCTTCCTTCTCTGCATTGTTGATTTCAGCGTTATCCATGTGATCGACCTGCTTCATCTCTTGGGCTTCTCCTTTCTGCCCGTCCTTACCTCTTCGAGGCTTGTGCCGTTTACTTCTACTACCTTGAACCTTACTCCCGGTATTGCTCCCATCTGGCCCCTCTGAGAGCCTCCAAGGCCTTCTATTGTGACTTCGTCGTGCTCGTCAATGAAGTTAATGGAGCCGTCCTTTGGCACGAATGCCCCTACTACCTTGTTGTTTTTTATGAGTTGAACTTTTACGCATTTTATATTTCCTGAGTTGGGCTGCTTTTGCTGCAGCGCGTATTTCTCAAGAACGAGAGCCTTTGCCCTAGGTACTACTCCTACCGGGTCGTATTTCTGCTTTAGCTTCAGCTTTTTCCTCTTCAGCCATTTCTTCAGCATCACCTGATGCTTCCTCTGCTTAAGCAGTTTTCTAGCGGCAAATTCACCATTTCCCATGATCATCACGTTTATCTATAAATTCCATCAAGAGCTTTCGTCCTGCTCTGAAATCTCTTCCTGGTTTTCTTCAGCATTTTGGCTTTCTTCGCTGCCTTCTATCGCTTCCTCCTTGGCCTTTCTCCTCTTATCTCTCCTCTCCTTTCTTGCTGCCTTCTTCTCTTCAACAGCTGCATTTGCCTGGCTGGAATAGTCCGCATTCAATATGCCCGAGTTTCCTGGATTTATTACTGCTATCGCAGATACCGGGAAAGGCTTTCCGCATACCGCACCCAGCTCTACAGGATTGCCGTTGAAAGTTATGACCTTAAGCTCCGAAAGCCTTGCAAGATGGAGTATATCATTGTAAGGATCCTGCTTGCCTTTTGGCGAAACGACAACAAGCTTTGCCTTGCCTACAGTTATCGAAGCGATAACGCTGTTCGCACCTATCGCTACCTCGCCGCTGTCTACCGCCAGGCGTATATCTCCAGATAGGTCTGCCATTTACATCACAATCAAAGCAAACACGCGCCGCAATTTAATTCCTGCAAACAAAGGACACAAATCGCAGAGCAGTGATAGGATTGAAAATAAAGATATATAAAAGCTATCCTGTTACTGTGAGAATTGTTAAAAGAAAACATATAAATGTGTTGTGAATGTGCGTGCAAAAGAAGTATTTCAGGAAGTCAGCCCGGCAATCAGGTTATGCGTTGCTTCTTAGCCGTTCTGCAATCCCATGCCGTTAATCATCGTCAGCATGCCCTTCCATTTAATAATGCTATATTACTATTATAAAATTTTATGCTTACCCGTATATAGATCGGAAATATAGTTATGTTTTTAGCAGAAAGTAGGAATCTAAGAAAGCCCAAAAATAATGCTGTGGATTCAAATATCCACGATTCCCACTGCCCTATTTATAAACAAAAAAGTCTAACCATTATCAAGGGTTTGGTGGCTGCAATGAAAGAGCATAATGCTTGGCGCAGGGCATATAGGACTTCTTATCAGCAGAGCACGTATGTCTATCCTGTTGTGGACTTTTCAACCTCTTCTGTTCAAGCATCCAAATCCTCAAAGCCTCGCGGTGAGGCATGGGACATAAAAGTATTCCTTATCCTTTTTCCTTTGAATGAACAGTGAATGCGTTCAAAAAAAAGAAAAAAGAAAAGGAAAATTGGTGTTAGCTTGAACAACAGAATCTCCAACGCAAAAAATCTTCCACATGCCAAAAGGGTCGGAGCGATGCACAAGTTCTTCTTTTTGAAGCCTATCTCTAACCTCAACGCAGATGAACTCTCTTCAAAGCTGCTTGGTGTAGAAGGAATAGAGGAAGTATACATAACAGAAGGCGACTATGGCTTTCTGGTAAAGGCAAGAGTAAATAGCAGCGATTCCGAGATCGGAGACAAAATAGCGGAGAGCATGCGCAGCAAGTACGGCTACGCCATGAGCTATTACTGCTTCAAGAAGAGATAACAACGGATGAAATATGTGATCTGCATGGAAAAGATACCTGAGGATGTTGTAGTGCTTGAAAAGGTTCAAGGGCAAGTATGGGACATCATGCCAAAGTATGCTTATCCTTCTCCAGCTAGGAAGAGAAGCCTCTTTTCAAGGGCATTATCTCTGTTAATGGAACGCTGAAATCTTTTTATGCCAGTGTGAAGCAGCGGAGAACCCCCACGTCTTCCTGCCGCACTGTGCATCTTTTACCTTACTCCTACAAGAATGAGCTCCCTCCAACAAAAGTTATTTATCTATTGCTTTTTTAACAGTATTAGCGAGAGCATGTTTGGCAGAACTATTCCAAAGCGCATAAGAGCGCAAAGTGCAATGGAGTACCTCATGACATATGGCTGGGCTATTCTCATTATCGCGGTTGTGCTCGGTGCATTGTTTCAGCTTGGTGTCTTCAACGCCAACAACTTCGCACCGAAGGCGCCTCCCGGATCGTGTCAGGTCTTCAGGCCCAATGGCCCAGGAACAACCTCTTTCATAAACCTAGAGGGCGAGTGCCAGGGCGAGCTGCCGCAGTATGTGGCGCAGTTCAACGGACAGAGCAGCTACATACTTGTTCCAACATCATCGTTGTATCAGCCTGCAAACGCATATACTGTAAGTTATTGGCTTTATGTTTCTCCTAGTTTTGTTGGAACAGGATGTGTCTTTGACGACAACTGGATGAGTGCGGGTCAGGAGCAATTCTTCGTAGGAGGTACAACGTTTTATGAAAAGGTAGGCACAACCAGCGTTCAGCTGACTTCCACTATTCAATTCGGTTCATACGTTTTTGTAGTTGGAACGGGATCTCCATCTGGCGAAAACCTTTATTTTAACGGACAATCCGTCAACTCGATATCGACTGCACCAACACTTGCAGCTACAAGTATTCCTCTTTCGATAGGTGCGTGCAATGGTGGCAGCGAGGATTACTTTGACGGTCAGATTGCCAATGTCCAGATCTATAACATCTCTCTTTCACAACCAGAGATTCAAGCCCTCTATCAAGAAGGTATAGGTGGCGCGCCCATAGATTTGCAGAACCTTGTAGGCTGGTGGCCTCTCAACGGCAACGCAAACGATTACTCAGGAAACGGCAACAACGGTGTGCCTTCTGGAGTGACATATACAAGCAACTGGTATTCGGGCTACACACCGCCGTGAATCTAACTTCTCTTTATGTAGGTATGCACTTCTAATCCCTGCATTGCCCGCATGCTTCAGTCATGTGTTATCGTAGTGTTGCAGCCTTGGGGTTCGCTTAGCTGCCTGCTGAATATCAGCCTCAAATATCCTATGTAAGGAACTACGAAGACCACTTTGCCTTCTATGTAGTTGTCGGATCTCTGCAGTAGTATAGGATAATTGCCAAACTGTATGTCGAGGCCGGGATTGTTGTCTCCCTTGGTCAGCACGTAATAGGTGCCGCTTGCATTTATTACCGCATATACCCTGTGCACTATGTAAGCGTCTCCGAGACTGTAGAAATAGTCCTGCGGCACTGTCTTGTATACCACTATGGAATTGTTCCTGTCGCCTTGTATCTCCGTGTTGCCTATCGTTATCGAAGTGGTATATGCTTCGAGGAAGCTTGTTCCGGAGCTTGTTTTTACCTCTCTCGTCCCGCAGCCGTATCTTATAAGATTGCTGCCTTGCTGGTCCAAGCCTATTACTCTATTGTAGCCGGAAGTAGGATACAGGACCAGCTCGTCCCCCTTTGCGAATACGGAAGAAACCGTGCCGTTGCTTGCGTTATAGGCTGCGCATTCGAGGAATTCGCTGCTGAAGTTGTGCAGCGTTGCATTCCATTCAGTTCCGCTAACATTTATTATTGGGGCTTTCAGCTGGGCTGCGCTTATTACTCCGGATATCGCGACGAGGTCTCCCCTGTGCAGCACAGGCAGCATGCTGCACGTAGGCACGACGTTGAGCGGATACTGCGTATTGAGCACGGCCTTCAGCCCGAACCAGAATACTATTACTACAACAATCGCTATCGCGAGCTCCAGCATGCTCTTCTTCATGCCTTCCTCCTTGAAGCTCGCGCCAAGCTCAACCACTATCGTTGCTATTATAACAAGGAAAAGCGTGACTCCCACGAGCGCTGAAAGCAGCACAGACCTCTGGAACAGTATGTAAAGTATGAACAGCACTACTATTAGCACGTAAAGAGGTGTTGTATTTATGCCCTTGCCTTTTTTCGCGCCTGCTTTTTTGCCTTTAGCTTTTGACAATTTAGCTTTTGACAACTGATCACTGTTTATCTTGCGCGTTGCCTGAGATCTCTGCTTCTACCTGCTGCCTCGCCATCTGTATGCCAACTACGCGCGATTCGCCTTCCTGCCTTGCAACGCCTATCGCCACGTCCGCAGACTGTATCAATGTGCTGTTGTGGCTGACCACTATGAACTGCGACCTGCTGCTCATACCTTTTATCATGTTCGAAAGCTTCTTGGAATTCTCCTCGTCTAGTGCAGAGTCTATCTCGTCAAAAATGTAGAAAGCCATCGGGTTCATCATCTGTATGGCGAATATCAGCATGAGCGTGATAAGCGATTTTTCGCCCCCGGACATCGACTCGATGCTGCGCGGGCCTTTAGTTTTTGAAATGCTTATGATAAGGCCAGAGTTGAACGGATCCTTCATGTCAGAAAGTTCGAGCTTCGCCTCGCCTTCGAAACCGTAAGGATACAGCTTCGAGAAGTTTTCGTTGACCTTCTGCAGGGTTTCATTGAACACGTTAAGCTTCTTCGCTTCAACCTCGTTTATAACAGAGAGTATCGATGCCTTCTCGCTCTCCAGCGTCTCGAGCTTTTTCTCCGCTTCGTCGAGCATCCTCTTCCTTTCCTCGTACATCTCCGGGGCTTTGAGGTTGACGCTGCCGAGCTTTTCCAGCTCCGCCTTGAGCAGCACTATCCTGTCCTCAAGTTCCTTTATCGGCAGGCCTTCTATCGGTATGATGTCCTGGTATGATAGCAGTTCAGCTTTTATGTCGGCGAGCCTCGTCTGCACCTGCGCTATCGACATGCCCTGCGCCTGCAGCTCTGATTTCATCTTCGAGATTTCGCTTTCCTGCTTGCCCCTTTCAAAGCTGAGCTTGGAGATTTCATCCTCAAGTGCCGAGACCTTCTTGAATATTGATGCTGATTTTGAATCGTGCTCCTTTATCGCTTCCTCCATCTCGGCCTTGCTTCTCTCCAGCTTCTCCGCATCTTCGCTGAGTTCTTTCCTTTTGGCGCGCGCCTCCTTTGTGCGTGAGGACTCCAGCTCCATCTCCTTGAGTACATCAGAGGAGCGCTGCTTCATCATTTCATCCTCTTTCTCCATCGATGCAATCTCTATTTTCAGTTTCTCGACTTCTTCCCTGAGCGCCTTTGCCTTTGCTCGCGCTCCCTTGTCCGAAGAGGATTTTGCCTTGGATGACATCATTCCAGAAATGACTGAGTATGTCGCGTTCGCCTTTGATTTTGCAGCAAGCATTTCCTTCTCAACGGCGATAAGCCTTTCACCGTTCTTTGCCGAATCCTTGCCAATGCCTTCGAGCTGCTTCTGGTATGCACCTTTCTTCGAGTTGAGCGTTTCTATCTTCAATTTCAGCGCGGCGAGCCTCTCCCGCGCTCCCTCACTTTCCGAGTCTATCGCAAGCACGTTTACCTCCTTGTCCGCGATTTCCTTCCTGAGCTCCTCTGCCTTTCCTTCCAGCTCTTCGAGCTTTCTTGAAATCTCGGCCCTATCCCTTTCCAGCGATGCAAGCTTTGAGTTTAGCGATGACATGGAGGGCGCGCTCTTCGATGCGCCTCCGCTTACAACTCCCGAGGACTCTACAAGCTCGCCTTCAAGCGTCACGAATCTTGCCTTGCCTATGCTGTATTCCCTCGCCTTGCCGACGCTCTCTACAAGGAAGGTGTTTGAAAAGACAAACTCCATCACCTTGCCAAATTTCTCGTCGAATTCCACAAGGCCGATGATGGGCTTCAGCCCTTTTATCTGCTTCTGCTCTCCTGTCCTTATGTCCTTTATGGGTATGAATGAGGCCCTCTCAAGGCCGTTGTCCTTCATGACACGTATCGCCTTTTCGGCATCCTCTATCGTATCTACTACAAAATAGCCCATCCTGCTTTGCGCCGCGGCATTTATCGCTTCTGCATGCTTGGATTCGAAAGTCACAAGGTCTCTCACCCTTCCGTAGAATCCTCCCTGCATCGCCTTTTGAAGCACTTGGCCCGTTTTGTCGGCAGCGCCGTAAATCGATATCTTCTCCCTTGCTCTTAGGATTTCCATATCGCAGTTTCCTGCCTCTGCCTTGAGCGCATTCTGCTCTTTGAGCAGTTCGCCGAATCTTGCCTTCAACGCCCTTGAGCTTTCTTCAAGCATTGCCTTTTCTTCGCTCCTCGCCTTTGTGCTCTCTTCGGCTTTCGCGTATTCTTCCAGCAGCGACTTGAGCTCCTCCTCAGTACCGGCAAGGCTTTCGCTTATCGCCTTTCCGTTGCTGTCGAGCGAGGCTTTCTCTAGCTTGAGCACTGAAAGCTCTCCCTCAAGCCTCTCCGCAGCAGCGCGCTGCTCCTCATATTCGTGCATCATCTGCGCGTTGTCCTCTTCCGAAAAGGAATACGCCTCGCTGTCCTTGAGCTCCTTGTCCTTTGCTTCAAGTTCGGATTTGAGCTTCTGCACCTTGAGGTCGTTCTCCTTGAGCTTCGCTTCTATCGCTTCTCTCTCTTTGCTTTTTTCCTGCAGCTGCGCTTCTGCCGTTTCGGCGATGCTCTCCGAAGATTTTATCTGTTCCTTGATTACCGCTATTTGTTTTGCAAGCTCCTCTGCCTTGTGGTTTGAGGAGTTTACCTCGATAGACCTTTTGTTCAGCTCTTCAGAAAGCTTCGATTTCTCTGCGTTTAGGCTTTCTATCTTGAGCGTGTTCTCGTTAAGCACATGTTCGAGTTTTGAAATCTTTTCATTTGCGGCTTTCTGCGATTCAAGGAGCTTCTGGTGCTCCTCTGTTAGCTGCCCCTCCTTGAGCTTGAGTATTGTATAATTTGACCTTTTCAGCGTGTTGGTAATCTCTATATAACTTTCCGCATCCTTCTTCTCCTTCTCTAGCTCATCGAGAAAGCCCTTCCTCTCGTTCATCATTATCCTTGCCTCCCCTATCTTCGCCTCTACCTTCTCGAGTTCCTTGAGCGATGCATCCCTTTTATCGTCGAACTCCTTTATGCCTGCCGCAACATCTATAAGCTCCCTCCTCTCTTTTGCATTGAGGTCCAGCACCTTCACTATTTCCCCCTGCGTTATCGTGTTCGTGGATTCAAGTTCGCTGCGGTGCGCGTGCAGCGCATCGATAACCTCCTGCCTTGTGACATGCTTGCCATTCAGCCTGTAACTGACCTTGCCGTCTGACCTTACTACTTTTGTTATCTCGATCTGCTCGCTCCCGTTGAGCGTTATTGAGACCCATCCTCTCTTCATCCCATCTTCAGGATTAGGCTTTACCGAATTGTTTATCAGCTGCGGCAGGTTGCTTACCCTCATCCTTTTCAGCGAGCTTTCGCCCAGGGAAAAGAGAATCGCATCGCATATGCTGGATTTTCCCGAGCCGTTGGGTCCCACAATGCAGTTGAAGCCTTCGCCGAACTTCATCGATGCCTGTCTGAAAGACTTGAAGTTGTGCAGTGTAAGCTTCTCCAAATGCAGCATTCGATTACCTGGTCGCACTTCGCCTATTCCTTATAGATTTGAATCTTTTTATTTGTTTCTCCATGCTGTATTTCTGCAAGCGCGTTCTTGGATCTTCAGCTTTTTGCATGCTTGTCCCTCCCGCTCAGCTTCTTCGAAACGTGCAGCGCGATTATCGATTCAGCATGCTGCTCCGTGACTATTCCAGCGATTCTTGGCCCTTTTCTTACAACGAGTATCGCCGAGTTCTCTGACTGCATCTCATTGAGCGCCTTGTAAAGGCTGCTATCATATTCTACAATAGGCAGCTTCGCGCCGAAGCTTGAAACGGGCTTGCCTATGATGCTGTAATTCGGGTTCTGCCTCTGCGTAGGTATCCTTGCGAGCTTCACATCCGCGCCGTCCTTGAACAGCACTATGTTAGTATGCTTCTTCAGCATCTTTGCGTATACGCTCCCAAGGCTTTCGTTTTTGTTCACTATCATGAAATTCTTGCTTATCGCGTCCTTCACGTAAAGATCCGAGGCATATTGCCTCGTGTATGCTGATTGAAGTTCGGCCTGCGAGCCCGAATAAAGGAACATCACGATGAAAACGTCGTAAAATACAATGAACTCCCTTTCTACCATGGAATAGCCTTTCGCGTAAATGGCGAATATTATGGTTCCTACCACAAACAGGAAAAACACTATGTTACCGAGCTTCACCGTTACCTGCGTTGCGCGCAAATAGCTCCTGCTCTTTTCGAGGTAAGCGCGGAACACCCTGCCCCCGTCAAGCGGGAATCCGGGGATAAGGTTGAATACTCCCAGCAGAAGGTTTATCTCGAAAGTGAAAGTTATGGTCTGCCTTATTATACCTACCGGCGCAAAGGGAGACAGCGCCATGAATATGAGGCCCAGTGCTATGCTTGCCAATGGGCCTGCAAGAGCTATGTAAAATTCCTGGCTCGGCTTTACCTTGTCTAGGTCCATCACCGAAACCCCTCCTATCGGCAAGAGCACAATCCTCTTTACCTTTATGTTGTAGTGCTGCGAAGTAATCGTGTGGGCAAGCTCATGTATAAGCACGCATATGAAAAGTATCACGAAAAGCGCGAACACGTACAGGCTCACTATAAGCACGAACAGCAGCAGGAGCAAGAAGGACCAATGCAGCTGTATCTCCACTCCCGCAATTTTTCCTATGTTTGGCGACATACCTGGCATGCTGAAACCACTTCTCTTTCTGGATAACTCTTTTTCTAAATTTAATATGGCTGCGCTTCGGCGCATTTATTTTTGTATCGAACAATTCAAAATAATTGCCCATGCATTGCGTAAAATTCCGCGTTAGAGATATAAATGTTGAAAACGAAGCCCTAGCGTGTTCAAATGCCAGGCAAAGACTCAGCAGGCATAAAATTTATCTACAACGAGCCAGCCTTGCTCATCGGCAAAGGGAACTCCAAATCCCTTGTGATAGGCGATCTTCATATAGGCGTCGAGCACAAGCTGAGGGACAAAGGCGTGCACCTGTATTCCCTTGCAAGCAGGATGGCGCAGAAAGTAGCGTCGCTTCTCGAAGAGTTTCACGCCGGCAGGCTTGTGCTGCTTGGCGACATAAAGGAAAGCATAATGTATCCGGATGAAGTAGAGGCAAAGGCGATAAGGCAGTTTTTCAGCGAGCTTTCGCAATACAGCGTAAGGATAGTAGCAGGAAACCACGATGCGCACCTCTCTGAAATAACAGGCATGCAGTCGGAAAGCGAAATACTGGAAGGCGATTTCGCGCTCTTGCATGGCCATGCCTTGCCGAGCGAAGAAGCGATGTCGAAGAAGTATATGATCTCTGCGCATAACCACATTGCGATATCAATAAAGGACCGCAAGGGAGGCATATACTATTCCAAGGCCTGGCTCGTTTCAGGCGCTGGCGCAGGGGCCGAAGCCCACTATCCAAAATACAACAGCGAAATAAAGCTGGTCTCCATGCCCGCTTTCAACGATCTCATAACTGGCACAGATGCTTCAAAGTTTTCTTCTAAGGAAAACCTCAACCCAATGTTCAGAAACAGGATATTCGACTATGAAAATGCGGAAGTTTACCTTCTGAGTGGGGAATTCGCAGGGACTGTGTCCTATCTTTCAGCAGCTGCCGTTGGCAATACAAAAAGGCGTAGACCTCAAAACCGCTGATCATTCCTCCTCCTTGGCATAGCCTTGCTTCTCCCTGATTATTGTTATCGGTATGACGTCCTTGTTAAACTCTATCTCAGCAAGTTCGAGAGGGTCTATGACCCCTTTCGGCACTTCTATAAGCGGCGGCGCCCCGTAGGCCAGCTGAAGGGCCCTGGCTCCTATTATCCTGGCCTTCTCGTATTTTGTATACGTATTAACTCCTTTTTCGGATTTTTCTGCCATATGCACCATCTTCAAAATTTTTTGCTTGCAAGCCGGCTCAAACAGGGTTCGGCTTGAATTTTTCCTTTACCTCTTTTACCTCTTGTGTGATTCTCCTCTTCCACGCTGGGAACTCTTCCATGCTCTTAGGATACTGCTCATATATAGCGTTGATCTCCTTCATCTTGTTTACCACGTAAAGCAGGTTCCTGAATGCATTTATATTCTTCGCCCCCTGCAGTATGGTCTTGAACTTTGCCGAGAGGCTGAGCTCCGGCACAAGACCATAACTCAGCTGCTTCGCCTCTGCTGCGGTAAGGAAGACCTTCATTCCGTAGTTGATTATGTCGTTGTTCAAAGACTGCAAGTATACCCTGAAAACTTCAAGGCTTGCGCTTTTCTTCCCGTAATGCTCATTAAAGTCCAGGTTGTATTTCCACAGCCCTTTTATGCTAACGTCATTTTTCGCTATGGCGTCAGCCGCATTTATTCCCGCAAGCACTCCTGCAGTGAGCGCAGGCCCTATGCCTCCCGCGCTTATCGGGTTGGGCATTACCATGCTGTCCCCCGCACCGATGTAGCCGTTGAATGTAAGCGCCTCCATCTGATGCCTTACTGCCACTGACCAATAGCCTTCTCCGCCGTTCGGCCCCTCGTTGTAGAGCCTCATGTTTTTGAATACGGGTATCGAAGTAGCATACTCCTTCATAAGGCTTTGCAATGTGTCTTTTTTGTTGAGCTTCTTGTTCCTTATCTCAAGGCTTCTCTTCTGCACGCCTATGCCGATGTTCGCCCTGTTGCCCTTTTTAGGGAACACCCATCCATAGCCGCCAGGAGCTATTACCTGGTTTAAGTGTATCAGCGCGTACTTCGGGGTGTATAGCAAAGGATCCTCGTGGTCCAAGTCGAACTCGTACAGAAACCTGCCCGTGAGCTCCAGGTCGTCTATATCAACTACCCTCTCCACATATTCGTTTTGCGGAAGCGCTCTCCTGAGCGTTGTGGATATGCCCAGCGCATCTATGACGACTTTTGCCTTGAATTCCTTGTGCTCCTTCTTCTCGTCTTTTCCTGCTATGCCTACTACGTAATTGTTTTCTATAAGGGGCCTCTCTACCTCGAAGTTAGTCCTGTATTCGACTCCCTGCTTTAGCGCATGCTCCAGCATTTTGCCCTCGAACAATGGCCTGTTAAGCACGTATCCGTTTCCTTCGTCAAAAAGAATCTTGGACTTGAAGTCTGGAGAAATTGCGTAAACTCCCTCTACCTCCTGTTCAAGTTCCGGATAGGAGAAGCTCAAGCCCAGATTTGATTTTATGAAGTCAAGGTGCGATGTTGCTACAGCGTCGCCGCAGATCCATCCCCAGTTTGTCTTCCTTCCGACGTTTTCTTTGTTGTTCCTGTCAAGCAAAAGCACCTTGGCGCCTTTCTTGGCCGCCATTGCCGCAGCCGGAAGGCCGGCCATGCCTGCTCCTGCTACAATAACATCGTATTTCTCTTCCATGTGAACCAACATATCTAGGATATTTCAAAATGGCACAATGAGATACATATTGTTAGGATACCCATCTTTATTTATTCTTTTTGCTGGTACTTTTTCGATGCGCATGCTTGCTTCTCTGCGATCATTCTCTTGCCGCTTCGAGGATGTACTTGCCTCCCCTGAGCGCCGAGAATATCGCGCTTGCTGCTGCCATCGCCGCAGCGATATACAATGCATATGCCATACCTTTCATGAACGACGGCGCCAACGCGTAAGGCAAAAACGAGGCCGTGCTGATATGGACTGTGCTTGATGTCGTGCTTCCGTTCAGCATAGAAGCAAGAGGATCAACCCCTATGAAGGATGCGAACAGCAAGCCCGAAGGCGACAGTTTGGACAGCTGCATCGCAATATTTTGGCTCAGGCCTGCCGAGACCGCCCTGCTGTACATGGAGCCTGGAAGATAGATTGTGAATATTGTTATCAATATTGTAAAGAACAGTACCATGCTTATTGTCTGGCCTATGTTTTGCAGCGTGATCCTGACTCCGTTTCCGGAGGCCCTGTCGCTTTTGGGCACGGAATCCATTATTGCAGTAGTATTTGGAGAGGCAAACATGCCAGAGCCTATTCCGCTTATGAAAAGTATAATCTCGAAAAACAGCGGATTGAAGTTGTAGTTCAGCATCGCGAGCAGGAGAAGTGATATAGTGAATATTATCATGCCCGCAGTGGCGAATGGCCTTGCGCCATACCTATCGGTAAGGAAGCCGCTCACAGGAGCAAGCAAAACAGTGCCCGCCATGATCGGAATCATGTAAAGCGCAGCGATGAAAGGCGCGTTTGCGTAGCTGATTCCGTGAAGGGGGAGGTATATGCCCTGCAGCCATATGACAACGAGGAACATCACCGCGCCTCTTCCGAGGGAGGCGAGTGTAGCCGCGAGGTTCCCGAAGAGGAATGCCTTGAGCTTGAACAGGTGCGGTGCAAGCATCGGTGCCTTTGCTTTGATCTCGATGTAGGCGAAAATCAGTATCAGTGCCGTGCCTATGATAAGACCGGAGATTACGAACGGGCTTTTCCAGCCCATAGGGTTTGCAGAATATGGTATAAGGGTATATGTTAGCGCAAGGGAGAGCAGCACCAGCCCTAGCACAAGCGTTATGTTGCCCCAATAATCCATCTTCACTTTGATCAGCGCAGAAGTTTCCTTTAGCTTGAACATCGCCCACACTGTGCCTGCTACCGCGAACGGAACGCTGAAAAGGAATATCATGTGCCAGTCATAAATAGAAAGCAGGCCTCCAAGGATCAGGCCCAGCACGGATCCGGTAATGAATGAGACCTGGTTTATGCCAAGCGCCTTTCCGCGCTCCTCTACCGGAAACGCGTCAGTTATCAGCGCGGCGCCGTTTACCATGAGCAGGCCTCCTCCGACCGCCTGCACGAGCCTTATGCCTATCAGTGCGAATGCTCCGCTATTGCCGCTGTTGCTGGGTATCACTGAGAGCAATATCGAGCACGCGGTAAATATCAGAAAGCCGTAGATGTAGAGCTTCACCCTGCCGTACATGTCTGAGAGCCTGCCGAATGTCACAAGCAACGTTGCCGTGACTATGCTGTATCCCATTAGTACCCACAGGAGCACGGCAATCTCTCCAGGAGCAAGCGGATTTATGCTGAGCCCGCGAAATATTGCCGGCAAAGAGATAAGCACGATGGTCATGTTTATAGAAGACATCAGTCCGCTAAGCGTCGTGTTTGTAAGCACGGTCCACTTATACTGCATCACATCGCCTTTTCTACGCGCATTGAGACAAGGGAGCACCTATATGCTCTTAGATCGTAAAATAAGTTTAATTGTGCAATCAAAAATATAAATGCATTTAAGCCCGGCATTGCACTATCCTGCCGCACGTTCAGGCCCTCTACAGCTTCTTCTCGGCTGTGCCCTCTTGTGCGTGCAGCGCGCCTTGATCGCCATGTTCTGCAAGGCGGGAGTTTCTCTACATAAAGCTCTACATGGACGGCTATAATATTGCTGTGCAGTAGTCCTTCGTGAAAAAGGCTGTTTTGAGGGTTTCCATCGAGACTTTTCTCTACATCAATTGCCAAGTTCATGTAGAGAACTTTGTGGCATGTAGAGACGCGGTTATTGCGGCAATTATTTAAGCTTTGAATTCGTTATGCTAACCATGAATATAAAGTTCACCACACACTCCTTGGAGCGCATGCGCAAATACGGCGTGGATAAGGCAATGGTGGAAAAGACGCTTGATGCTCCTGACTCAGTTACCAAAGGCCACACGGAGCGCAGGATATACCAGAGGAGGCTAAACGGCCACGTCCTCCGTGTCATTGTAGAAGAGCATAAAAGCTTTCTAGTTGTAATTACCACATACAAAGCAAGAAGTGTTCGATATGATATATAAATATGATCCGAAAACCGACATCCTAGTTCTAATCCTAGGTAAGGGCAGGCTTGACTTCGGCGAGCAGAAGGAGAATATCATAACTCACTACGACAAGAAGGGCAAACCGCTCGAAATCGAGA
>JAKATY010000034.1 GCA_021827955.1 Microcaldota archaeon
CGGCGCACGCTTCATTGGAAAGCTTTTTTGTCGCAGAAAAGAAGAGCCCCGAAACCGCAAAGGCATGGCTGGATTCAGGCCAGAAAAAGATAGTGCTCAAGCTTGACAGCGAAGAAGGGCTTGTAAAGCTAAGCAAGGCTTTTGAATATCTTGGCGTGCCGTGCGCACTAGTGCGCGATGCAGGCTTGACAGAGCTCCCTCCAGGCACCATCACCGCGCTCGGGGTCGGGCCGTGGAAGTCCCCAGAAATAGACAAATATACCTCTTCTTTGAAACTGCTGTAACTATAGATAGTGGTTTTGTGCAGGAAAATGGCCAGAGTGCAACAGACAAGCTCATTGAAGATAGCCGCGCAGCGGCGGTGCAAACGCTGAAAGCAATGGTAGCCATACCTTCAATATCGCCTTTAAGCGGGGGAGAAGGAGAATCAAAGCGCGCCGATTATCTCAAATCCCTGCTTGAATCTTTCGGATTCAAAGTGAATAGATATGATTACAATGACGGAAAGGCAATAAGGTCTAATCTTGTAGTAAAACACGGCGATTTCGCTTCTACGATTTGGATCATAGCGCATATCGACACGGTTTCTCCAGGAGACCTGAGCCTCTGGACGCATAATCCTTTTGAAGCGTATGAGGAAGAGGGCAAAATCTTTGGCAGAGGGACATCAGATAACGGGCAGGATGTGGTAGCAGGAATATATGCACTCAAGGCCGTAAGGGATTCAGGCATGCAGAATGGCTACAATTTTGGCCTTGCCCTCGTGGCTGACGAGGAGATAGGCAGCGTATACGGAATACAGAAGTTGATGCAGGAAGGCATCTTTGGCGATAACGACCTTTTCCTAGTGCCTGACGCAGGAAGCAGCGACGGCAACGAGATAGAAATCGCGGAGAAGGGCGTGCTGTGGCTTAAATTTACCACCATAGGCAAGCAGGTCCACGCGAGCACTCCAGGAAAAGGCATAAACGCGTACAAGCACGCAATGCATTTTTTGGACGGCTTGGAAGATTTCCTCTACAGCAAATACAACGCCAGGGACAAGCTTTTCAACCCCGATTATTCGACGTTCGAGGTTACAAAGCACGAGCCTAACACGGACAGCACCAACATAATCCCCGGAATAGACGTAAGCTACATGGATTGCAGGGTGCTTCCAAACTACAGGCTTGATGAGATACTAGAGGACATAGCGATAAAGGCAAGGGAGGAGGAAAAGACTGCTGAAGGGCTTCAGATAAAGACGGATATTTTCAACAGGGAGGATCCTGCGCAGCCCACGAGCGCGGATTCCCCTATAGTACAGATGCTAAATAGAAAAGTTTCCGAAAAGCTTGGCGTATCTCCCCACACGCTTGGCATTGGCGGAGGCACATGCGCCCTTTTCTTCAGGAGAAAAGGCTTTCCCGCGGCGGTTTGGAGCATAGATGACGACATGGCGCACCAGCCCAACGAGTATTGCAATATACAGGATATGCTGAACGATGCGAAGGTGTTCGCTTCGCTGTTCGCATGAACCTGCAGGCGCGTGCAAGCCATGGGCAGGTTTACCTGAATTTTATTGGCGTGAGCCAATCGGCATGCGCTTTTATCCTGCCATGCACTGCATCCTGGTAGATTTTAGAAAGCTCCTTAGTAATCCTGCCTTCAGAGCCGCTGCCTATCTTTATGCCGTCTATATTGATTATGGGGGTTATCTCTGCCGCAGTGCCCGAAAAGAACACTTCATCGGAAGTGTAGAGCTCCTCCCTGTGGATCTGCCTTTCTTCGATCTCAAGGTCGATTTCCTCTGCAAGCTTCATGATCGTGTCCCTTGTTATACCCATCAGTATCGCGGAGCTTTTGTCCGGAGTGACCAGCCTGCCGTTTTGCACCAGAAATATATTCTCCGCCGCGCCCTCCGCCACGAATCCTTCAGAAGTCGTCATTATCGCTTCGTCGAATCCCGATGCTTTCGCCTCGGTGCTCGCTATAATGGAGTTGAGGTAGTTGCCGCTTGCTTTGGCCTCTATCGGAAGCACGTCCGATTTTATCCTGTGCCACGACGCAACCTTGCATCTTATGCCCTTGCTTGCTTTGAAATACTGCCCGAAAGGCACTGCGGCGACAAACACGCTGACCTTTTTGCCTTCTGTGCTGACTCCTATGTTGTCATCATTGTAGAATGCGAAAGGCCTTATGTACGTGTGGGGCGCGCCGTTTATCCTCACTACCTCTGCTATAGCCTTCTCAAGTTCGCTTCTGCCAGTTTGCATCTCCATGGAATAAATCTTTGCCGTTCTAAAAAACCTATCCACGTGGTCGCGCAGCCTGAATACCGCGGCTCCTCCTTCGGTTTCATACGATCTTATGCCTTCGAATATGCCGCTTCCGTATTGCAGCGAATGCGTGAGTATAGGGACTTTCGCGTCATCATATTTCAGGATCTTACCGTCAAGCCATACCCTCATACCTGCCTTTTTGCCTGAACCTTTTTGCATGCTTACACCAAAGCCTCTTTGCAAGGCACAATTTTTATCTTTTGCCTAACAAATATGTATACAAAGCGCAAGCACCTCGCATTGCGCTATTGTTTTGGCTATTTGATGGTCGCATGACAACTGCCGAGGATGTTTTGGAGGATCTTTCAGGGATGGTTAGCAGGGACACGGCCAGCCGCATAGCTTCAGGTGAAATAGAAGCAGGCAAGGAAGACGGCAGCCAAGTGCAAGCGCATTCTTCATCGCAGCAGGATTTCATCGATGTTGCAGGCCTTCTTGAATTCATCAATTCAAAGCCCAACAAGAGCCTCAGCAAGTCCCTCTTCCTGCCGCAGGAGGCGGTTTCCGACTATATTATAACTGTAAAGGACATGCTGTATCGCGTGTTCAACCAAGTCGAGTACGATTACGGCGCAAGGAAAGGCGTAAAACGGGAGATAGTGCTTGGCAGGGAAGGCAAGACAATAAAGATGACACTTTTCGACAACCTCTCTAAGCTTGTAGATACCGAAGCGCTGGAGCGCGGAGATACAGTGCTTGTAAGGAATGCCGCACTGACCCAAAGCGGCGAGCTCAAAAGTATAAAAGGCACTTTCATAAGCAAGATGGCGCCTTCGCCGCTTCCTGTATATATGATCTCAGAGCTCAGGGGCTACGAAAAGAATATCGACGTAATAGGCAAGGTGATAGAGATATACCCGATAAAATACGTTAACAGGCTTGACGGCGCGGGACAGGTAGGGGTTGCAAACTGCGTATTGGGGGATCCGTCTTCTACGATAAAGGCGGTTTTCTGGGGGTCTAGCGCCTCCGCGACCGCAAACCTCAATGCAAACGATATCATAAAAATAGAGTTCTGCTCTGTGCGTTCGCAGGGCGACGAGAAGGAGCTCTATATAACCGATTCTTCCAGGGTGTTTTCTAGCAAGCTGCTAGCCAAGCGCATCAAATCGGCGCCATGAGCGCCTCTCTGCTTCAGCGCTGGCCGTATTTGGCCAGGAACGAGAGATACGCTCCCACGACTATCTCTGGCGCGGAAGGCCTTATGTTCTTTATCACCTCCTCGAGCCCCTTCATGTTTATGTCGATGTCTTTTCCTGTGCTTATCCTGCTTTCAAGCGCATCGGTCTTTGCCTCCCTGCACACGTTGTAGATATCTGCTCCGGTAAATCCTTGCGTGTCCTTTGCAAGCTGGTCATAATCTATGCTGTTGTCTAGCGGCACGTTAGAGAGATAATTTTTGAACATCTCCGCCCTTTCGGCTACGGTAGGCGGTTTTATGAATATTAGCTTGTCGAATCTTCCCGGCCTTAGAATCGCAGGGTCGAGGGCGTCAGGCCTGTTCGTAGCTGCAACTACTACCACGTTGCCGTATTTCTTCAGGTTGTCCATCTCGGTGAGTATTTCGGTGGTTATCTGCGCCGTAAATTCGCTGGCGCTTTCCCTCCTGGTTATTAGCCCGTCTATTTCGTCCATGAAGATTATCGAAGGCGCATTGTCCTTTGCCCTGTCAAAAACATCCTTTATGGTGGCGCTTGCCTTCTCTACGCCTTCTCTTGCTATCTCCGCGCCGTTTATCTCTATGAGCGTAAGGCCCTTGTACTCGCTCGAGACTGCGCGCATAAGCATAGTTTTCCCTGTTCCCGGGGGCCCGAAAAGCAGTATTCCGTTTATTAGCGATACATCGTACTTCTTCACGAGATCTGGATGCAGAAGAGGTATGGCGATTGCCTCGTCGAGGGCCTTCTTGGCATCTTCAAGCCCTATCACGTCTTTCATGTGCACTTTGCTCTCCTTCTCGTAGCTGGCTTCGCCGTGCAGCTGCCTTTCGAAATCAAGCTTGAACCTGTTGTATTCGTCTATCTGCGCAAGGGAGGTCGAGGGCTTTGTGGAATCTATCGCGTTCACGAAATCCTTCAGCGTAATCTCGAGTATGGCATGCTTGCTCACTGCCTTCTGCGCAACTATCTGAGAAACACTTTCGCATAGCGCTTTTATATCAGCTCCGGAATACCTTTCTGTCTTCTCCGCGAGCACGTCGACATCAACGTCCGGAGCCACTGGCAACTTGCCGAGATAAATATCAAATATCTTCTTTCTTCCGTTGAAATCCGGCAACGGAAGGTAAATTATCTTGTCGAATCTTCCAGGCCTCAGGAGCGCCCTATCAAGCACCTGCGGCACGTTTGTGGCTCCCACTATTATGACGTTGTTGATCTTCTGGAAGCCATCCATCTCCACAAGAAGCTGCGAAAGCGCCTGCCTGTGCGTTTCATCAAGCTCAGGAGCATCC
>JAKATY010000069.1 GCA_021827955.1 Microcaldota archaeon
TTCCAATAATATACTTTTTCAATTTTTATTGCATTCTTTGTTATTTCTCGTTTTAAAATTTTTATTGCGTTTTTTAACTGAATTTTTCCCTCTTTCGTTAGGTGATCTCCTTTTCCTCCATGTTCATCCCTACGATTCTTATATGACTCAGGATGGCGGAATAGAATTAACCAAATATCTTTGTCGCTTTTCAATTCAGGTATTGCTGCCATAATAATTTCCTATAAAGAAATATTTGTCACGAATAGTTATATTCAATAAAATATATAAGATTGGTGGTGATTGAAATGACCAAACATAAAACACCCAAGAAAATACTGTTTCCAAAGAAAAGGGAATACTATAATCTTAGCGAAAAGCTGATTTGGATTATATTTGGTGCTGTTACATATAATTACCATCATAAGCTGTCTAGCAAGTGGCAATCGGTAAAATATGGGGATATGATCATGCGCCTTGTAGTCAGATGGCCCGGAAAGAGCGTAGAATTGCTTGTAAATAACAAAAAGGTGTTTGAAGCGGGCAATTTCCTACTCTCTGGAGTAATTGTATACCCTAAGTTCGAGGAAGGCACAATAACGCTAGACGTTTTGAATAGACTTTTTGAGCTTGAAGATCTTGTCGAAACCGCAGAAAACAAAGAAGTCTGCAAGCAAACCAGATCAGAAGCTAGAAGCAAGCTTGCTGTGCTAACAAAGCGTGTTGGGAATGTCGTATTATGATCGCAACCATTTACAGGTAAGCCCTGAGAGGGAATTGAACCCTCGACCTCCTGTTTTCCTGCTCTTGCTTAAGCTTCTTTTAGAAGCTTATTACAAGACAGGCGCTCTACCACTGAGCTACCAGGGCACGCATATACTTTTGACGCTATATTTTTATATACTTTTATTGGCGCCCTTGTCAAAGAGAGCCTGAAGAAGAGAGGGATTTGGCAAACTGCAGCCCGGAAGCGTGCTTCAAAACGAGTTTGTACTATGCCGATTGCCGCTTATTTTCTCAGCCGTGCATATATCCTGTAGGGTATGCTTCTCTCAAATGCTTCTTTTACTACTTGATCCAAGAACTCGGCATCGCTCACGTGTTTTGCGTCTTTTGTCTTGCTTTCGGCCATTTCTACACCTCTCTTGGCTTTGTCCTGTTCACATATTTATACTTATTTGAATCCGTTTAGCCATCATCTTCGCGCTAGATACCGCTTCGCGCGGCACGCTTCTGCGAAATTTATGGAGGTTGCACTTATTGCGCCTCACTTTTTCCTCTTCCTGCGAAAAGCCCGAAGTAGGAAAGGTATGCCAAAGGCAGCTTTCCTGCCGCTCCGAAACCTTTTGAGGTCTCGGCCATGAACCTTATCGACTTGTTGTCAACCGCCCCCAATATTGAGGCCAAGATAGGATAGAACAGCACCGCTACGGCAAGATTTACCGCCAAGGCAAAATAGCTTTCCTTCATGTAGAAGGAAACCGCGAACAGTATTATGGCGAGCAAAGTCGCTGCCGCTGCTATCCTTGCGGGCTTGCTGAAGTCTATCCTTATGCCGAATTCCTTGCCAAGCAAACGGGTATACAGCACCGTTGCGACAGCAGGAGATATTATGAAAATTGCGGCAAGCGCTCCGTAAGCCTTGTAGAACGGAGTGAGCATGAGAAGCGCCGCAAGCTCTATTGCCACTATGGAAAGCTGGTACTGCATGAAGCGCCTTGTATTGCCGTGGCCTATGACAAGGGTGCTTGATATTCCCCATATTACTTCTATGGCAAGGCCCGCGAGGGCTATCGACAGGTAGACAGGGGCGTATGCATAGGAATGGGAGAATAGAAGGAAGACAAGGGGCTTCGCGCTTCCTATCATGTATGCTATAATGGGCAGAAGCAGGAAAAAGGTGTAGTATATGCTGCTGTTTATCGCATGCTGCGCCTTCTCTCTCATTTCCTTGCTCGCAAGCATCGTGGAAAAGGCAGGAAGGAGGACAAATGTTATTGAGGTTACGAAAAGATCTATGAAGCGCGAGCCCTTGAGCGCTATGCCGTAGTTGCCTACTATGGAAGCGGTCGCATAAACTCCAAGAAGCATGGGAGCGAAGTTCATGAGGCCCGTCATAGCGACATTCGAAGCCACTACGGGCATGGAGAACCTGGTTATTTCACCTATCGCAGCTCTTTCTACCCTTCCGAGCCTTGCGCCTATCCTCTTGGCTAGATAGGCAAGAGCCGCCGCGGAACCTATTGCAGTGGAAGCGGCGTAGCCTGCAATCGCACCGAGCACGCCATAGCCGAGCGAGACCAGCAGTATCACAAGAACGAGCTGCGAGATTGAGTATGAAAGATTCGCGATCGTGGAATCCATTGCCCTGTGCATGCCTATAAGCGCCGATACCGTTGCGTTGAAGAGGACGGAGAGGAAGACGCTTGCAGCCGCTATCATCAATGGCAAGGACAAGGAAGGACTATGATAGGTATAGAAGGAGATATAAGGCGCCGCCGCGATTCCCGCGACTGCTATTGCAAAAGCAACGGAGAGGGAGACGAACATGCCGTTCGCTATTATCCTTTTCACCGCTTCGGAATCCCTGATCCTCTCAGGCAGCATCTTCCTGAAAGCGGTCCCCATGCCGAAGTTGCCCCCCATGCCGAGGACGAGAGAGTACGCTATTACTATAGTATAAAGCCCATAGTCAACGGGCTTTAGCACTCGCGCAAGATACACAAGCAGCACAAGAGAGACCAATGCGCCTGCCAGCTTGCCAAAGACGAATATAGAGCCCCTGCGCGCCGTCTTTACGCCAAGACCCTTGAAGCTTTCCGCATCTTCCGCTTCTGAATACTCCATCAAAGCACTCTTTGCCTGGCGGCATGCGTGCGCTTGCCGCGCACATGATCTGTAGAGCTCTTGCGCCGCCGCTTTTATGCTATTATTGCAGCACAATAGCTAAATACCCTATCAACGTAACAGAATATGGCAAGGTTTATTAACCTTTATTATGAAAATAAATTGCTTCATTCTCTTGAAGTCATAAATGTTAGTGGTGCTTTTAAAATGGGAAAATCGCCTCTCGCTGATGCGGAGATATCAAAAATCTGGATATGCAAGAAGTGCAAGGCAAGGAACAAGGCAGGCAGCGAAAAGTGCAGGAGATGCGGCTACAGGTACCTGAGGCCGAGAAGGAAGGAGCTCAAGGCAAAGAAGTGAGCCCTATGGCCCTTGCGCGGCTTGCATAGAAGAAGTTGATGCGTAATAGTGCAATTGTAAGATGGTGTGAAAATGGTAGAACTTGATCCGGTAGAGCAGCTCATAGTGAAGTCCATGCAGGAGATTGGAGCGACAAAGGACACTAGCATAAAGACTGCCGACGACATAGCGAAGAAGTGCAACAGGCCCAAAGGCCTCATAACCAACAAGCTTGTAGTGCTTGCGCAGAAGGGAGTGGTAAAGCGCGTTGCAAGGGAGAAGGCTGCGGGATACTATTTGATCCAAAGTGCATGAAACATGGATGAGCCCAAAGAATATATAGACTTCATGGCACGCTACAAGGACTGGATAGCGATAAAGCGCATCGGCATAAGGGACGGCACCGATCCAAAGGAGGTTTCCCTTTATCTTGCCACGGTTAAGGAGTCGATAGAGCCCAAATTCTACAGATTCCTTGAAATAGACACGCGCGCTCTGGACGAACTCGCGGATTCCATGACAAAGGGCATGAAAAAGGGCTACGAATCGCTTGGCGCAGTGCTTCCGAAGATGAAAGACAAGAGCGTAAAGGACGCGGTGCTCAAGTCGTGCAAGGACCCGAAGACACGGCCCATGGCGGAAGCGTATCTGTTCAGCAGGATACTTGCCAACCTCGACATAGAGGCCTTTACGACTTCAAAAACATTCGTGAAGATGTTCCCCGAGTACAAGATATCGAAGAAAGGGATGGGCAAAGGCAGCAAGGGCCTTTCTGGCGTTTGAAAAAGGAAAAAAAGGTTTGCGGCTTCTGCTAGTTGCCTTTATTTCTTTCTTATTTTTGAATTCTCCAGCACAAAAGAAAAAGAAGCAGATCCTGCGCAAGCTACATGAACTTGGCAAGATTTATCTGCTTTGTTTCGCTGTCAACGCCCCCTCCGAACACCGTCTCTACTTCTTTCTTTACAAGCCCGAGCGTCTGCTTGAGGTAGGTATCAAGGCTGTACCTGTCGGCTATGCCTATCGCCATTTCAAGATATTTTACTATTCCGCCCTTAGATATCGTGAGCACCAGCTTGCCTCCGCATTTTTCGCATACCCCTGAAAGAGGGACGCGCCTGTATTTCGCGTTGCACGATATGCAGCGGAAGCTCTGTTTGGAGAATGAGTGCAAGTTGCCTATCAGATCCGGTATGAAGTGGCTGATTATGAGCCTCTTCGCCGCATCGCGCCTGTCGACGCTGTTGAGCCTGTCCATCAGCGAAAACTCGACATGGACCTTGTCCTCCATGTTGTTGAGTTTCGTGTACGCGCTCCTTGTTGGAGAGGATTTCAGCGCCGATGAGGAGCTCTGATGCGTAAACTGCAGGCCCGAGAAAACGGAAGGGGTGCCAAGCCTGCTCCCCACGAGCTCCAGCTTCACCTCTCCTGGAGAGGCATAGGAAAGGCTCTTCTCGTAGAAGTCCAGGCCATAAGAATCTACTACTTCCATGGCGTGCACTTCGTCATCCACCTCCTCAGGCGCCACGTTGACCGTGAGTATTATAGGGGCGTCCAT
>JAKATY010000031.1 GCA_021827955.1 Microcaldota archaeon
CTTTCATCGCTATAGATGTTCCTGAAGAGGTCAGGGAGAAGGCGTATTCTGTCGCAAGGCGCATAGCAGAAGAGACAGGTGCAAGAGCAGCAGACAGGGATTCAATGCACATAACATTGCATTTCCTTGGGAACATAGACGATGCGCAAAGGAGCAAGGTAGAATACGCCATGGATGCGCTGCATGCGGAACGCTTTGGGGTAGAAGTAAAAGGGGTAGGATTTTTCGGGGGAAAGGAGCCGAGAGTCGCAATCGCATCGATAGGCGAGGGGAGCAGCGAAATAATCGGGATTTACAAAAAACTTTACCAACCGGTTAGCGATGCGGGCATAACGCTTGAGAGAAGGGAGTTTACTCCCCACTTGACGCTTGCGAGAATGAAAAACGAAAGGCATGAAATAATAGGGACTGCAAAAATCTCCAGCACCCTCCAAGAGCTTGCTGAGGAGTATAAGGATTTTGCCTTCGGCTCTTTCTTGTGCGACAGGATAATGCTCAAGAAGAGCGAATTTGCAAAAGGAGGAGTAGTGCACACCACGCTTCACGAGAAGATTTTTACCAGTCAGCCGTGAGCTGCCGCGCCCATGCCGCTTTGCTCTGCTGGAGAGCCGGGCACATAGGATCTTGAGAACTGCTCTTCTGTAAGCTTGTTTATGAGCTCTCCCGGCTTGTAGATTCTGTCATATACAAGCACGTCAAAGGTTGTGCCGGTATGCAGATCTAAAGCAATATGGCGAATGTTGGCTCCGAAAAGATCCGCTTCATAAACCTCTATCTTCCTTGCGGCAAGCATTGAGAGCACATTGTCAAGCAGGGAGGTGTCTTGGCTGTTCTGCATGCCTATAAGCCTTGCTTCCACGCTCGGCTTTTTAATGCCGCGCAGCTGATGCATATAATCATCAATGGGCTTGCCTGCCCATTTCGCATCTTTGTAGATGCGCGCCGCTAAAGCGGACTTTGAATTTATCTCGTAAAGAGAGAGAATAAGATCGTAAGAGACATCCTTGAAGCCTATGTATCTTTTGTCTATCGGAGAGGCATACTTGCAGGCAATCTTTTCTCCGATGCCTATATATGAGATCTCATCATGCTCCTCCATTTTCGAGATTGAGATGTGCTGCCTCGCCTTGTAAGACTGCAGGTATTGGTCCTTGCTCAGGGACCCCGCATGCAGGGCATCGGCGATTATATCACGGAAAGCCATTCACAGCACCTCTTCCCCATTACCACAAATCTTTTATACTTGAAGGTATAAAGGAGTTTATAGTTTTTATTTGTTTGTGCTTATTTTGCGCGCAACGACAGCAAAGCAACCATATTTATAAATCCTTTTGGATAAATCCTGAATTGCAGCCGGAGAGTACGGCAATGTGAATAGATGGAGATAAAGGTAATAGAGAGCAACGTGAAGGCTTTCAGGTTCATGCTCAACGGTGTGGACGTATCCTATGCCAATGCGCTGCGAAGAGCAGTCATCAACAGCGTAGAGACTTTCGCGATAGACAAAATAACTTTCTACGAAAACACAAGCGCCATGTTCGATGAATACATCGCACACAGGATAGGACTTGTGCCGATAATAACGCCGCTTAAAGGCTACGACGAGAAGGACGAAATACTGTTCACCCTTGAAGCTACAGGCCCAAAGACCGTTTACTCGAGAGACTTGGTAAGCTCCGACAAAAACGTCAAAGTGGCAAACGAGAATATACCGCTAATCAAGCTCGCGAACGAGCAGAAGCTCAGGTTGGAAGGCAAGGCGGTCCTCGGCATAGCGCTGAAGCATGCAAAGTTCCAACCAGGGCTTGCGACTTTCGAGCCGAAAGAAGAGGACAAGTTTGAGTTTTACGTTGAATCATTCGGCCAAATGCCACCTAAGGAAATCATTAATAAGGCTTGCAGCAAATTAATTGAAGGCGTAAAGGAAATAGAAAAAGGTGCCAAGTAGATATTTGTGCGGGCGGGGGTGGCAGAGCATGGCCAAATGCGCAGGACTGAGGTGCTTTGCGCTCAGAACTCCTGTGTCTTTAGTGACTGCGTGAGTCCAAATCTCACCCCCCGCATAATAAATGTGATGTAATGAAGTCGAATGTTGAAAGGAGCGACATACGCGCTTTGGTAGCGGTGCTAGAAGGCAACATAGCAGGAAGGAAAAAGGTTGGCCTTTCTAAAAAACTGCTGAAGCTGATAGACGTTCCGACAAGGAGAAGGAAGGATTCAGATATCTATAAGATCAACAAGTATACCAAGGAAAATGACTCTGTTATAGTGCCTGGCAAAGTGCTGTCGGAAGGCGCTTTGGACCATAAGATCAGCATTGCTGCACTGGGCTATTCCAAAAAGGCACAGGAGGAGATCAAAAGATCAGGATCCAGGATCGTGAAAATGGAAGAGCTCATGAATGAAAAGAATGTTAAAATAATTGCATAAAGGATTTGCATGGACGCAATAAAAGTTGACGATTACAAAGTCATAGACGCAAGGAACGCGGTAGCGGGCAGGCTCGCAAGCAAGGCCGCGAAAATGGTCCTTAACGGAGACAAGGTGGCGATAGTAAATGCGGAAAGCGCAATAATAAGCGGCGAAAAGAGCGGCATAATAAAGAACTACAAGACAAGGGTCAACTTAAAAAACAAGGTAAATCCTGACCATTCCCCTTATTGGCCAAGGAGGGCGGACCTTCTTCTGAAAAGGATCATAAGAGGCATGCTTCCATACAGGAAGGCGCATGGAAAGGAAGCATACAAGAACCTGCGAGTTTTCATAGGAGTGCCGGAAGCGCTGAAAAGCGCGAAGATGATAGAAGCAGCGGATAAGAACCCGAACGAGATGTACGTTGGTTACATAACGATTGGAGAGCTGTCCAAAAGGCTGGGATACGACAAATTTTAGGTGAAATCATGGCAGATCAAGTTAACGCTGAAAAATCGGCAACTGCACATACGGCAAACGCGGGCGCAGCAGAGGCAAAGGCCGAGACCACTGCTTCTGCTGGCCAGGAGGTGCAGAAGAAAAGGGCGCAGCAGAAGCCGAAGAAGAAAGCCGCAAGAAAGGACAAGATGGTTCTTAGCTCGAGCAAAAGGAAAGAGGCGAGGGCAAGAGCCGTAGTGAAGAAGGGGACAGGCAGGATAATAATAAACAGTGTAAACGCGGATCTCATAGAGCCAAGAGAGTTCAGAAGCCTGATGCTTGAACCTTTGAACATTTCAAACATAGCGAAGGAGCTTTCCAAAGGAGTAGACATAGAAGTAAACGTACAGGGAGGAGGCAGAAGCGCACAGGCGCAGGCGGTAAGGAGCGCCATCGCAAAAGGAATATCTGAATACGCGGAAAGCGACACGATAAGAAAAGAATACCTGCATTACGACAGATCGCTTCTGGTCGACGATCCTAGAAGAGTAGAGCCGAAGAAGTTCAAGGGACCGAAGGCAAGGGCAAGGTTCCAGACATCATACAGATGATGCCTGCACTGTCGAGTCAATAGACAATATTTTGGATGATAGCATGATGATACCGGTAAGATGCTTTACGTGCGGCGCAGTAGTAGCTGACAAGTGGGAAGAATATGACAAGAGAGTCAACAAGAACAAGGAAGATCCTGGCAAGGTGCTTGACGACTTAGGAGTGAAAAGATACTGCTGCAGGCGAATGTTCCTGAGCAACGTAGAGGTAATTGACGAGTTCATGGAGCTCGGAAGAAAGTAGTTGAGATCATATTGGTTTAGTTATGGGGCCGTCTGCTAGCTTGGTAGGCTACTAGCTTGGGGTGCTAGCGACCCGAGAACCGCGCGGGAATTCAAAAGTGCTCTGAAAATCTCGGCGGCCCCAAAAAGTGGTTAAATGGCTGAAGAAAAAAAGATGGTTGCAAACAGAGAGGATTACCTTAAGGTAGGAATAAATATCGCTACGAGGACCAAGAGCCCCGGCATGAAGAGATTCATATACAGGACAAGGGACGATGGGCTTTACCTGCTTGACCTTGAAACGATAGACGAAAGGCTTGGGGCTGCCGCAAGAATGATCGCGAGCTACGACCCGAAGGACGTAATAGTAACAGCATCAAGACTTTACGCGATAATGCCGGCCGAAAAGTTTGCCGAGATAATAGGTGCAAGGTTCATAAAGGGGAGAGTTGCTCCGGGTATTTTTACAAATCCGAACAAGAGCGGCTTCATAGAGCCGAAGCTTGTAATGGTAAGCGATACAAGGAACGAAAAACAGGCTGTGAGAGAAGCGAGCATGGTGAATATTCCGATAATCGCGCTCTGCGACACGGACAACTCCACCAAGTTTGTGGATTTGATAATACCGTCAAATAACAGAGGTAGAAGGTCTCTCGCATTCATATATTACGTGCTCGCCAAGGAGGTGCTGAAGGCAAGGGGAGAGCTGAAAAGCGACGAAGAATTCAAGCACTCTGCTGACGAATTTGAAGCGAGAGTTGACGAAAGGGCGCAAGGAAGACAGTAAGTCAGCTATATTGGAACTTGCTCTTTTTGTTTCGCTTTCTTTTGTTTCTATTCCTCTTTTCTGTTTCCTGCTCATTATATAGGGAGATAGAAAAGTGCTGCAATCAGGTAGGCGAAGAGCGCGAGCGCCATTGCACCCAGGCTCAGGTTTCTTGCAATCCTGAAGAAGTTTGCAGAAAGCTT
>JAKATY010000037.1 GCA_021827955.1 Microcaldota archaeon
AGGCTTTGTTGAATTTTATTACCGTGCCGTCCTTTGAGGCAAGCATTTGAGGGAGTGGGGAATTGAACGCGGCATCGAAGTATCCGGCAAGCCTGATGCTCCTGGTGCTTTCAAGCCTGTACATCAGCGCGAAGCCGAAGAGATAAGAAGAGAATGCAACGCTGTTTACAAGATCTTCTGTAAACTTGTTTTCCTGATCCGAAAGCATCTCTAGAAGCGCGACTACTTTGCCATTAGAGACAACGGGCAGTATTGAGCAGCTTTTGTAGCCTTTGTTCCTATACCCTATCAATTCCGGAAACGCCGAATATTCGCTAAGCTGGTTGTCCGTATAGATCTTCTTTGTGTTGAAAACATATTCGAAAAGCGAGCCCTGCACCTTGCCTTTGTACGTATCTATCGCATTTACACTGCTTATGCCGAACAGCGTTGAAATAGAAGATGAAAACTTGTTCAGCAGATCTTCCTCCCCAGAGGCGCTGCTGAGCATCGGCAACACTTCAGAGACTATGCGATTGAGTACCATTTCGAGAGGCATGCCTGATCGCCGTGCGCATTTGCGAAGCAAACTAATAAAGAATATGTGCGAAAACTTTTATCAATATGAGCGTTGAAGGCTTTGACTCAAGAAACACATATAAGGTTATGGCAGGCATTGCAATATATGCGTGTGCGTATGCGTTACCAATGCTGCAGCATTGAATGGTACTATGTGATATCGTGCCAAACGAGATAAAGAAACTTTTTGATGGCGTGTTCCTTGTAAATGGCAGGCTAGCTACACGCAATCTTGCCAAGGGGTCGAAAGTTTACAATGAGAGCTTAATAAGCGAAAACGGCACCGAATACAGGCTTTGGAATCCTTACAGGAGCAAGCTTGCCGCCGCAATGCTGAAAGGATTGAGGGATTTTGAGTTTTCCGAAGAGAGCAGCATCCTTTACCTTGGTGCAGCTACAGGCACTACGGTTAGCCACGTGAGTGATATAGCCACGAAGGGCAGAATCTACGCCGTGGAGTTTTCAGAGAGGAGCATGAGAGACCTAATAAAAGTATGCGAAAAGAGAAAGAATATATTGCCGATACTTGAAGACGCGAGATACCCGGAAAAATACGAAGCGGATATAAAGAACGCCAGCTGCGACATAATATATCAGGATGTTTCAGCGAGAGAGCAGGCCGAAATACTTCTCTCAAACTCCAGATTCCTGAAAAAAGGGGGGACTGCTTACTTCATAATAAAATCGCAAAGCATAGATATAGCGAAAGATCCTGACAAGGTATACAGGAACACGCTCAAATCCCTCGAAAATGAGTTTGAGGTAAAGGAAAAGATTTACTTGGATCCCTATGATACGCTGCACCTGTTTGCAGTGCTGAAAAAGAAATAAAAAGAGGTAGAAGAAACAAAGAAATAGGATTTCTCTTTTTAATACAAAAACAGGAAAAGGCGCTTCAGACTCTCCTTCCGCGCCTTCCTCCGGGCCTTCTTGTGGTATCTGTTGGTATTGGGGTAACATCCTCGATCTTATTTATCCTGAGGCCGCTTCTTGCCAGAACCCTTAGAACAGCCTGTGCTCCAGGTCCCGGTGTTTTCATCCCATGGCCTCCGGGCGCTCTTATCTCCACGTTTATGTTTGTGATACCTTTATCCTTTGCCTCGGCGGCTACTTTATAGGCAGCCTGCATTGCCGCATAAGGAGAGCCCTGCTGCGAATCAGCATCAACCATCATTCCGCCGCTGCCGATTGCAATCGTTTCCGATCCGCTCAGATCAGTCAGTGTGATAAGGGTATTGTTCTTTGAGGAATAGATATGTGCAACAGCCACTCTTTCGGCCTTGGGAGCGATGCGCGGCGCTTCCATAGCTTTCTCTTCGTAGGAAATTTCCTTTTTCTTCCCTTGCTGCTGCTTTTGTTCAGCGGGTTTTGCTGCAACTTTTTTGGCCATTATCGCACCTTAACTTAATGATAAAACATCATAACGCATTAGGAAGCGCTGCCTTCCTTGACCGCTTCGCCTTCTGATGTCTGCGGCACATCTGCATCGCTCCCGACAGGCTGCGGGCTGCTGCCGGTTTCTTTGGAGGCAGAAGCGGTTCCTGCATTGATATCTATGGGCTTGTAATACTGTATGCCTGCTTCCTCGTTTACGCCGACTAGATATCCTGGTATTGTGACCCTCTTGCCGTTTATCGCTATGAATCCGTGGGTTATCAGCTGCCTTGACTGCCTCATGGATTTTGCAAGCCCTTTTCTAAACACTATTGATTGAAGGCGCCTTTCAAGGAATCTCCTGTCATCTATGTCCAAAAGTGCGTCAAGATTCGCTCCAGGCTGCAGTACCCCCAATTTCACAAGCCTATTTATTATGTCGCTCTCTACGCTTTTCTGCTCCTGTGAAAGTAGAAGCCTGACATTACGCCTTATCCTGCTGAGTTCCGTTTGCACCTTCCATATCTCTTTCATGTTGTTCAGACCGTACTCGCGCATGAGCGCGTGGTCAGAGGCGATTCTCTGACTGTTCCACATGTTCTTCGGCTTGTCGTATTTCCTCCTGTTTAGCCTTGGTGCCCCCATTCAATCACTTCTTTGCCTCTGATGCGCCGCCCTTGTTTGACGAAGCGGCTGCTTTCTGGGCCGCAACTATAGTTTTCTTCATTACGCCCACTGTAGCGCCCTGTCTTCCTGTCGACCTGGTGTGCTGGCCACGCACCTTCTGGCCATACTGGTGCCTGAAGCCCTTCCACGTTCTCATTGAAACAGCTCTGCCAACATCCTGCCTTGTAGCAAAGATCAGCTCGTTTCCTACGACATGCAAATCTTTGCCAGACTCAAAATCCTTTATCCTGTTAAGCATATATTTCGGTATGCCGTATTGAAGCGGGTCCTTTATCGCCTTCTCGATCAGGCTTATTTTATCCTCCTCGAGAGTGCCTATAGGCGTTTGCTTCGATATTCCAAGCTTAGATTCTATTACTCCGGCGAGCGCATGAGACATATTGTGGCCCAGGCCTTTGACCGACTGCAGCGCGCGCTCTATGCCTAGCTTGCCATCTATATCCTTGCCTGCTATCCTCACTATCGAGGTGGCCCTGCTTTCCTTTTCGTCTTTATGAACATGCTGTTGATCTGCCAATAAAGCACCTACTTTGCCTTAGCGCTATATATTTGTAGAACCACGCCAGGGCTGGGATATTCATAAACTTTTTATTCAAAAGCTTATTTTGAACCCAGAAGGCTCCGAGGAGCCATACGCTTACAAGTATGCAATTGCAACTCCAGGCGTACGCGTTACCAGTTTCCGCCACCCTGGCATAGTTTCTAAACAAACGTTAGCAAGCAAATATTATCACAGAAAGGTATTTAATACCTTATAGCATGGGGCACACGTTCCTCGCATAAGCATGCCTGCGAAGGCACATTATAACGGCAATGCCACGGCACTCTTGAAGCGGATTTCACATTTAAATACTTTCTTTGGCAAAGTTGTATCATGGAAGTCCCAGCAGAAGTTAAAAAGAGGTTCATGCAGCTGAAGTCAGAGTATCCTTTCTACATTTCACTTGAGAAGATAAAAGACAAATTTTATGTATACAGGTCCAGATCGCTGTGGGACAGGGAGAGTAAAAGGGTGCGTACGCAGAAGAAGTATCTCGGCAGGATAAAGGAGGATGGAGGGTTCGTAGCCAAAAAAGTATATCCGGGGGAAGAAGAAAACGAAATGCCAGAATGGTACAAAACTAAAGGACTAGACAAAAATGAAGAGCTTATACTTACACACCTTAGCATGAACTGCAGGATTCAGCTTACAGTATTGTCGCAAAGGACAGGGCTCAGCCTCTCCGCGATAGAGTACAAGAAAAAATCGCTGGAAAAGAGATTCAAGATACGATACCTCGCTGGCATAAATTACATGATGTTGGGTTTCTCCGAATTTATTATATATGTCAAATTTACCAATGAAAAACCCCTTATAGAGGATATAAAAGCAGCAATTGAAAAAAGCCCGTACGTGCAATCCGCAATGGCGATGCAGGGCGATTACGACGTAGCTATGTTTGCCCTGGCAGAAAACACATATGAGCTTTCTGAAGCCATATTTAAACTTAGGAATGATGAAAAATTAGCAAAGTATGAAGCAATATGGGACACAGTAATTATCAGCGATGCGTATGGCTATCTGCCATTAAGAGAAGAATTTTTTGAACTGCTGAAAAAGAGAGTATGGCACAGAACAAAAGAAACGCCAAGGCCTTCAAAAGGAGACCTAACAGAAAGGGAGTATATGATTCTCAAGGAGCTCAATGCAAATGGAGATATACCTTTTGCAGTTATAGATAGCAAATATGGTTTAGGCACTGGCGCAGCAAAATACACTTTTGACAAATTAAAGGATAAGAATCTCATAATTAGAGAGACTTTGACGATGAGAAACTGTGATATTAAGTATAACGCGTTGATAATGGTAGACATATTGGATAAGAAAGAATTCCTAAGAGACAGGGAGAAATTCCTTAGGTATATAATCAAAGATTACAACGGGCCCATAAACAGATTCACATATGCAATAAACACGTTTTACCCGGACGGATTTATGTTCATAATGCCTGTGATGAAAGAGGGAGAACTTGAAGAGGAAACCACATGG
>JAKATY010000030.1 GCA_021827955.1 Microcaldota archaeon
AAGCCCCGTGACGCCAATCAGCAGGATGCCAAAGAGTATGATCTTGGCACTCTTGTTGAATTCCTCCCCCGAAGGCTTATAACTTATGCTGATTATCCTTTTTGAGTCGCTGTAGAAATTCTTCAGCGAGTTTATTATATTGAAGTTCACCAAAGCACCTTGCATGCGCGAGTTCATATATTAGATTTATGAAAAAGATATATAAATAGAACGCAACAACCCAAATAAGCAGCGCGCGCATGACATCACAGAGCAAGGGATGAAACACCATGGGCAAGAAAGAAGGCAAGGCAGGATCTGAAAAAGGCGAAGCGGGATATAGCGCTGTAGTAATACACTACGGCGAAATAGGAGTAAAGGGCAAGAACAGGGGCCGCTTTGTCTGGAAGCTATATCGCAACATCGAAAACTCGCTCTCTGGAGAGGAGTATGAAAAGCTAGACAACGGCTATGATAGGATTGTTCTGCGCCTGAGCGACAAATCGAATCTGGAGAGCATAAAGGAAAGGCTCAAAAACGTTTTCGGCATAGCGTGGTTTGCCCCTTCCATGATCGTAAAAAACGAAATTGGAAGCATAATAGAAACTTTGCTTGCTGCTTCCAGGAGCCTCGAGAGCGTAAGGATAGTGGCTAAAAGAAGCTACAAAAAGGTTGGATTTGATTCTCAGGATATAGTAAGGGAGTTCATAAAGGCTGCGGCAAAAGAGGGCATCGCCGCAGACAAGAGCTCTCCAAATAGCATAGTCGTCAACGTTTCAAAGGACGGTAGCTACATAATGCGCGAAAAGATAAATGGGCTTGGAGGCCTGCCGGTTGGCTCTTCGGGGAGAGCCATAGTGCTGCTTTCCGGAGGAATAGATTCCCCTGTATCTGCTTTCTTCGCGATGAAACGCGGTCTAGAACCCATTTTCCTTCATGTGCACGCCTTCCCAAATGCAGAAGAGGCAGTTGAGTCCCAAAAGATAAAAAGCATAATGGAGGTTCTATCGAAGTACGCTTCTACTGGCGGTTCGATAAAGGCTTATTACTCTCCAGGGCATATCTTCCTATCATATGCGGCGCAGGAAAGGAGCAGGTACGAGCTTGTGCTCTTCAAAAGGTTCCTTTACAGGATTGCTGAGAAGATAGCCAAGAAGGAAGGAGCGCAAGCTATAGTTACTGGAGACAGCCTGGGGCAGGTAGCTTCGCAGACGCTTACAAATCTTTGGTCCAGCAGCAGCGGCATAAAGCTTCTGATAGTAAGGCCCCTTATAGGCTTCGACAAAAACGAGATAGTGGAGATTGCGAAAGAGATAGGCACTTACGAGCTTTCGTTGATGCCATACCGCGACGTTTGCTCGATAAGCAGCAGAAATCCAAAAACGACTTCGGATCCGAAAAATATCGCGCAACTGTACAAAAAGGCAAATATTGAAAAAGCGGAGAGGGAAACAATCAAAAAGACCAAGGTCTACAAGGATGCGACTGGAGATAAGCCCTAGATGCGCCAAAAGGTCCATTAGCTTTGGGCAATTTTGGAATTGACAGTTGTAAACCATTTAAATATTTTGCCATTCATTTATTAGCAGTGATTTGAATGCCTGAAAAGAAGAATGTGGTCGTGATAGATCCAGAATTGCAGTATAACAGGATGCTGCATTATAAAGAGAAGCATTCTGGATGGCAGATATTCAAGGGAATATACTGGGGTATATACCTGTTCATACTGGGAGTATTGCTGATAGCAAAGGTGCCTGCACAGATGGCGGTTCCGAAGTTCTTCGGATGGGCGCTTGCACTGTTCGCCATATTTGTGATAGTGTACGGATTCAGCGTTTCGCTGCACTATAAACTTATGAAGAGGTATGCATGAACTTCTGGCCGTTTTTATTTTTAATTTTTTAATTTCTTGAGCAAGATGCATGTACGTCCAGAGCGCTTTCTAGAGGGAGGTGCGAAAGCAATAAATAGGTGCCTGAAAAAAGGATAATGGCGGGCAGGATACTTCTGCAACTTTAACTATACCGATACGCTTGCCTGAAGCACCGATTGAGGTAGAAGAGGATTCTAATGAACATTCCCAATATTTACAATAGCAAAAACTACAAGTACTACGCCATAGTGCCTATAGTCCTGCTTGTGGCGAGCCTGTTCTTCATAGGCTCTATACACCTTGATTCTTCTCTTAAAGGAGGGGTAAATATACAGTTGCAGACAAATTCCAGCGTTAACATAAGGAGCATTACAACGCTCATAAACAGCAAGATACCTGGGGCAGAAGCTTCGGTAAGCAAGTCGCCCGGAGGCGTATCCGTGCTCATAGATGAGAATTCGAGCATTGCAAGCGCGTTCACCTATCTTTTGAGCATATACGGCGTCTACAGCAATTACACCAACGAGGAAGTTCTGGTTGCCAATTACCAGAACTCGCTTGCGTCACAGCCTGGCAATTCCACACTCAGCGCGCTCGTTTCTGCCGCTCAAGCTAATGAGACCAAGGACACGCAGCTCATAGCGGGCAGCCTTGCATCGGAGCTTGCAGTTCTGCACGGCATGTACAACACGTCTTCGCCTTCTATAGCCTACAACTCCAGCAACGCGCAAAGCATGGTAAACGCGGCCAAAGCCGCATACACGCAGGCTTCGGCAAACTACGAAGATAAGATTATCAGCACTTTGCACGGGATTGTGCAGTTCTCATCGTATTCCTATCAGGATGTAACCCCTACGCTTGGCAGCTTTTTCCTCAAGCAGATGAAGGATATACTGATAGTTTCATTCATACTCATAGGGATAGCGGTATTTTTCGTTTTCAGGTCCGCGGTGCCTCCGCTTGCGGCAATATTCGGAGCCGCTAACGACATAGTAATAGCGCTGGGTGGCATGGGATTATTCGGCATACCGCTTGGCATAGCCTCGATAGGGGGGCTTCTGATGCTTATAGGCTATTCCATAGACACGGAGCTGCTTTCCTCAATAAGAATCCTTAAGAGGGGCGAAGAGACGCCGCAGGAACGCGCTTTCGGAGCGATGAAGACCGGCACGACCATGACGTTTGCCGCTATAATAACCTTCAGCATACTGCTCATAATGTCGTACGAGACATTCATACCCACGTATTTCGAAATATCAGGAGTTGTGCTCATAGGGCTTGTAGCGGACCTTGCAACAACATGGCTGGGCAACGTACCGATGATACTCTGGTACAAGCTTAAAAGGGTAGATAAAGTTGGCTGATGCGAAAAGCTACTTGAAGGACAGAAGGATAATAGTTCTCATACTGATCTTCATAGCTCTGGCAGGCTTCGACACCTATGTGCAGCTCTACAAAGGGGGGCTCCATTTCGGGATAGAATTCGTGGGTGGCACGCAAATACCGATAACGCTTGAGCACGGGGTAAACTCTACCGAAATGAGCGGCATAATATCCACCCTTGACCAGAGGGTCTCTACGTTCGGGCTCAGGCAAGTTACCGTAGAAGGCATAGGCAATTCAACCGTGTACGTAACAATACCTTCATCGAACAGCAGCGACATAAACCAGACTATATCGATAATAGAAAGCCAGGGCAACTTCCAGGGAATAGTAAACGGGAGAGAAGCAATAAACGGAAGCGGCATACTGAAAGGCAGCATAGGCCAGGTGCCGCCGCAGCTTGTCAACAATACAGCAAGCTGGACTGTAACGTTCTATATAACTGATACGGCAGCCAAAATGTTTTCTAAGGTAGTATTCGGGCAGGGCAACAAGCCCCTATACATGTTCCTTGACAGGCCGACTTCGGCCATGCTGCTTGTGAACGGCTCTGAATTGGGCAACGCCTCTTCAGGATTGTCTCCGAGCCAGGAGCTTGCCATAATGCAAAGCACGCTCACGCTGGGAAACAGGACCATACCTGTAATAGCGGTGTACAACACAAACGGCAGCATAGCAGGCGCTGAAACTGCGCTAAAGAAGGATGCGGGAGTCTACAAGGAGGTAATAGCGGAAAGCAACCTTAACAAAAGCCTGCTTGATACGGTAGTGAGCTATAATTATACCCTCAAGCTCGAAAGCAAGGCAAACATGACGCCGCAACTCACAACGAGCGCGAACGGGACCATAATACAGGCGTGGCCTGCAGTCGGATTGCTAAGCGCGCCGATACTGAATCCTTCGATAACCAACGGAAGCCTGGGAAGCAGCTATGAGATATCAGGAGTGGCGCCGCCTACTCTTCCGAAGAGCCAGCAGCTCACATACGCACAGACGGAAACAAAGACAATTGCGAGCATATTGAGCGGAGGCGCATTGCCGGTAAGCATAGTGGTGGGGACTCCGGCACCCATACCCCCTACGCTTGCAAAGCATTCGCTTAAGACCAGCGCAATAATACTCACGATCGCCGTAGTAGCAATAGCTATATTCATAACCATAAGGTACAGGAAGGCGTTTCTTATAGTGCCCATCCTCATAACGACGCTTATGGAGCTTTTCATAATTGTCTCTATAATAGGCTTGATAGGCACGATAGATCTTTCCGCGGTAGCAGGGATGATAGCCGTGGTAGGCACCGGAGTCGACGCGCAGATAATAATAACGGACGAGGTTCTCGCGAGGAAAGGCATA
>JAKATY010000039.1 GCA_021827955.1 Microcaldota archaeon
AAGGATGTACCCCATCGCAGTTCCTATTATGGGCACTTCCTTTGTCGTTCTTTTTACTATTTCTATATCGCTTTCCTTCATCCCTTTTACCAGAACTAGCGCAGGCGGATAGATTACAACTACCGCAAGCGCCGATATGATTAATGTGGGTATCATCATCGTGTTGCCGATCAGAAATCCTATGATCCAGACAGGCACGAAGCTTATCGCGTTTGCAAATATTACCCTCGATATCTTTCCTGGCTTTATCCCTATGCGGAAAACGCTGTGCAGGCCGAATACGTAGAGGAAATCTCCAACAAGCGGTGCTATTATGAACAGCAGCACTGTCAAGCCCACGCCCTTGAAATACGGGATCAAGACCGGAAGAAGCGCCAGCTCTATTGCAGAAGTTATCGCCGTATAAAGCAGGACCTTTCTTACCCTGTTAGCGCTCACCATGAGGTTGTACGAGTAAGTCCCGAGCAGGCCGAGGAATATTCCTATAGCCATTATAGCGATGTAAAGGGGTGAGAGTTTGTAGACTCCGCTGAATGCGACATAGGAGAAAGGCTTTGCAAGCACTGCTATGTAGAATAGGAGCGGAGTTACGAGCAGAAACGCAAGATAGAGCGAGTAATTGTAGAATTTTGCTATCTCCTCTTTTCCTTTATTGGAAGCCAGCGCAGCGGAGAACATCGTTATCAGCGAAACGCTTATCGACCCTGTTATTAGGTCTATGAGGGACCCTACCTTTGAAGCAACACCGAAGTTGCCTATTACCACCGAAGCTGCGAACAGCCCAAGGATTACCAATGATATATTGCTCATCAGCGTGCCCATCAGGTTTGAAACGCCCAGAGGCAAGGAAAAGCCCATTAGCTCTTTTATCCTGGACAGAGAGATGCTGCCTCCCTGTGCGCCTCTTACCGTTTTGCCCACGAATGCGAGCGCGACTGCCAAACCGGCGATGTATCCCATGATAAGCCCAAGTATGGGCGCAAGCGCTCCATAGCCCAGCAGTGCGAGCGATACGCTAGCCGAAGCCTGCACTGCGGATTCTATGCCTGCAGTTATCGCGATGCTCTTGCTCGCCCTGAGCCCTATCAAAGCAGAATAGGCATCACCGTAGAGTATGGAAAGCAGTATCAGGAATGATGCCACTTCTATTATGCCAGAGTATGAGGAGTTGTGGTATATGTGTGCAGCCAAAGGAGTTGAAAGAAGGAACATCGCTGCGGTCATTACGCTTCCAAACACAAGAAGCATGGCAAATCCATTCTTCAGAAGTTCCCTTGCCTTGCCCTTTTCCCCATTCTGCATATATTCAGGCAGAAACTTGTTGAAGCTTATGCCTATGCCGAGGTCGCCCACCGAACCGAATATGCCTATTATCGCCATTGCAAGCGTGTATATTCCGTATGTGCCGGGGCCAAGGACCCTTGCCACCACTATGAACGACAGTCCTACAAGTATGAATATGATAAGCTTGCCAAGCAGCACAGAGCTCGCTACTTTTGCAGTTCGCGTTCCAAGCTCTATGTTCTGCTGCATCTGTGTGCCAGTCTCCGCGGCTTCGGGTACCTCCATGCTACCAACTCCATGCCTATTCTTTTCTGCAAGAGCGCAGGCCTTATCGCTTTTGCAGATCGCAAAGAAACATTTCAAGATAAATATAGAAAATATATAAATTGCTGCCTACTATTATTTAGCGAATTTTGGTTCTTGCAGAAAACAAAAAATGAAGAGCTGATGCAATGGTTTTGGCTTTCGGACTCGCAATGTCAATAATATTTTATCTTTCCGGCATAATTTTCGGCATAAGCCTTGTAAAATATTTCCTGGATAAAGAGATAGAAGACATATCGGTAAAATATGCGATCGCGTTTCCTGTGGGATTTTCAATTTCCTCGTTCATAGTACTCGCATTCGATGCGCTTCTCGGAGGCTTCAACGGCTACATGATGTGGTCCGCGTCCCTGTTGATGGTTCTCCTCTCAGCATTCCTGCTTTATTACGGAGGGCGACAGCGCACCAAGCACAGCATGTTCAGCTTCTTGTCATTGCGCACCCAGATAAAAAAGGAGAAACTTTTTTACCTGCTCCTTTTACTGGTAATACTGATGCTCCTGGTTTTCCAGTATCGCGGCGAGTATTACGGTCCAAGAGGATTATGGGGCGGAGACAACTACGGCTCTGATTTTCTGTTCCATGTAAGCATAGGCAACTCTCTTATCTATACAGGCTGGCCCCCGAAGCTGCTTTACGCCAACGGTGCGCTGAACGTATTTCCATTTATAGCTGATTTCTACACCGCGATGCTCTCTTTCGGCGGCATACCTACGGTGTATTCCCTCTACCTGATGAATTTCCTTCTATACTTCTCAATCGCCGTTCTGTTTGTGTACCTTGTCTCCATGATAACAAAGCACAAGATAGCAGCGCTTTCGGGCTTCATTCTCTTCCTGTTCTGCAGCCTCGGCCTGAACATGATCGTGCTTTACCTTTTCCACATAGGCCTTCCCTACCTGCCATACGCGCAGATAAAGGCTTCAACCTCCAACCTTCTGGGTTTTCTTACTACGCCTTTATTCAACTTTTCGAACCCCATCGGCAGCAATTTTGCGCCTCAGCATGACCTTGTGCTTGGATTTCCAATGGCGCTGATAATACTTATACTACTATACAAGCCTTTCTTCGAAAATGGCGTGAAGCTGCGTGGCATAGGCCAAAGGTTCAGCAAGCGCACGATACTATACTCCTCATTTGCGGGCCTTCTTATCGGAATGATGCCCCTCATACATCCTTTCTCTCTCGTCTTCGTTGCAATATTTGCAGTTTTCACTTTCATCTATTCAATGTTCAGCAGGCACAGGGCAAAGATATTCCTCTATCTCTGGCTGCCACTGTTTCTAGTAGCACTGGCCGTGGGCATGCCACAGCTCTTGTTCATAAAATCAGGAGAATTTGCAGCTGGATTTTCGGGACTGGTGCTCAATCAGCCGTTCTGGTCCAGTGCCTCTCTGGCAAAAGCGGTTCTGCTCCACATCGCTTTCTGGTTCGAGACCATGGGATTGATACTTGTATTGGGGCTTATAGGTCTTTACTTTTTCAGAAAGCGCATACTGCAGTTCATACCTGCATTCGCTGCGCTGGTGCTGGCAAACTTTGTCAGATTCTCACCCAGCTTCGGGGATTCTAACAAGATTACATTGTACTTCCTATTGTTCATGAGCGCTTCCGCTTCAGAGCTCATGTACGCGATGTGGAAGAGAGGCATGCTATTAAAGGTGCTTGTAGTATTCCTGTTCATCTCCGCTATATTTACGGGAGTGATAGCGGAATACATCGGCCTCTTCCAAAGCAATTATCTCATCGTCTCGAAGGTTGAACTTAATGCCACAAGCTGGATCAGGACAAATCTACCGCAAAACAGCACCCTAGTGGACAGCTGCTATGGCAACATATTCGGGCTTACCTCTTCGCTTGGCGCCAAGAAGACGCTCATAGAAATCCAGCCATACATAACGACCGTAGGCTTGTCCAACTATAATGTAGGTGAGGTCGCTTCCCAAACGCAAAACTTCTTCACGCATCCCAACTGTACTTTCATCAAGGAGTACAACATAAGCTACGTATTCGTAGAAAACATGAGCAATTTCGCTCCAGTATGGTGCGATACTGTAAACTACACCGCATTTTTCAACTCCTCCAATTTCGCGCTGTACAAATCTTTCAAGTCATCGTACACGCGCCTATTTATTTACAGGCCAGAATGTGGTTAGCCTGTGCGCATATCGCATGTGCATGCGGAAAAGCCTTGCCGTTTCTGCGCTGCGCGCTTATCATCGAAAAGCGGAAACAAGCACCTCTATCATATGCTTTATCCTGAGCTTCGACCTTCCTTCGTTCCTTGGATGAAATGTTGGGTATCCGACCTCAAAAATCCTTGCGTTCTTATCAAGCATCCGCAGTATGTCCAAAAGCACTTTGTATCCGTCAAGCACAAACCCCTTCCTGTTTCTTCTCGCAAGCCTTTCTAATATCTCTGCTCTGATCCCGAAAAAGCCGGACATCATATCGGAGCAAGTCGCTTTTCCCCTGATCCTGAACACAAGATACACAATGTACGAGATGCCTTTTGAAAGTATTATCCTGTGCAGGCCCCAGTTTTTAACCTGCGTTCTTACTCCGATGCACAAGTCGCTTTTCCGCAATCCTGCCGCGATTTTGCCTACCACCTCTGGCGGATGCTGCAAATCCCCGTCCATCACTATTACGTATTCCGTCTTCACTAGACGCGCAGCGTCTACTACGCTCGCGGTAAGGCCGTGCTCTTTGAATTTGGAGTGGTCGAAAAGGAGTATATTGCTGTTGGCGCCAGAAGCTTCAAGCACCTCTTCGCGCGTGCCGTCCCTTGAGCCGTCATCGCTTACAATTATGTGTACGCCTTTGTACCTGCCTGTCAGGGCAGCTATAAGCCTGCCTATGTTGTTCGCTTCGTTGAGCGTTGGTATTATTATTGTAAAGCCTGAAAAAGAACCTCTTTCCATTTCCTCTCCTTCTATTCGAACATTTATAATTGTTGGTGCAGAAAAA
>JAKATY010000020.1 GCA_021827955.1 Microcaldota archaeon
TTTGCCTGCAATCGAAACTCTGCGAAAGATACCTTGGGAAAAGGATACGTATAGAGTTTTGTGCAGCATATACAAAAATAGGGGAAAGGGAAGGTTTGAAAAGGACCCTAGAGGAGTAGCAAAAAATGCTGAAGTATACCAAGCATCAATAGGATACAAAAGCTTCTTCGGGCCTGAAATGGAATTTTTCATTTTCGATGGATTAAGCATTGATGCTGCAAATCCCAGTTCAGGCACAGGATACAGGATAGAGTCTAATGAAGCACCCTGGAATGATAGGGAAAGCATGATACAGAGAAAAGGCGCGTACTACGCAGTAAGTCCTGCAGATAGAACAGGAAACGTAAGGAAAGAGATAATACGCATGCTGAGAAAAGATTTCGACTTCGAAATAGAGGCAGCACACCACGAGGTCGCAACGGCAGGCCAGAGCGAGATAAACTTCAGGTATGCGGAAGTTACGGATGCTGCAGACAAAGTGCAAACTCTGAAATATGTTTCAAAGAACGTTGCTGCAGGCATGGGAAAGAGGGCGATATTTATGCCGAAGCCCGTGTATGGGGACAACGGCAGCGGTATGCACGTGAACATAAGCTTGTGGGATACAGAAGGCAGAAGGAACCTGATTTACGATGCGCAAGACACCTATGCTGAAATAAGCGAAAAGGGCAGATATGCGATAGGCGGGCTCCTTGAGCATGCGCACGCGCTCTCCGCGATTGTATCGCCAACTACAAACAGCTATCACAGGCTTATACCCGGATTTGAAGCTCCAGTATATCTCGCATGGAGTAAATCAAACAGAAGTGCGGTTGTGAGGATACCTTCATACTACGAGAAGGATGAAAAATCCAAGAGGATAGAATACAGAGCTCCTGATCCTTCGGCAAACCCGTATTTGGCTTTCCCTGCGATACTTATGGCCGCCATAGATGGAATCAAAAAATCCTCAAGTCCGGGAGACCCTACAAACAGAGATATATACCGCATGGAGCCCGCGGAGAGAAAAGCGCTTGGCATAAGGGAATTGCCAAGGAGCCTTGACGAAGCGCTCGACGCCTTGGAATCCGACAGCGAGTTCTTGAGGCCTGTTTTCGCAAAGAGCCTGATAGAGTCGTATATTGAAATGAAAAGAGCAGAATCTAAAGAGATTGCAACGTATCCAACGGCTGTAGAGATGCTCTATTACCATGATGCATGACTCAATACCATGCATGAAGGAGTCGCTTGCAAAAAGGTATTTAGCTATGCAGTATTCTATTAATATTGCCATTTGAATTAGCGTTGCTTTGCATCGATTGATTGATTGTTATGGAACGGATTGAAACGGTAAGCTGCGGAGAAATAGGCAAGGACCATATAGGCAAAAAGGTCAGGCTTTATGGATGGTGCAGGCTTATCAGAAACCATGGCTACAAGCTTTTTGTAGACTTAGTGGACAGATACGGCAGCACCCAGCTGTTGCTGGAGGGAGAAAACGTAAGCCGCAACAACGTGGGCAAGGAATTCGCGGTTGAAGTGGTAGGCACTGTAGAAGAGAGGGATAAGGAAACGGTCGACGAATCAAATCCTACGGGCGAAGTTGAGGTGAAGGTGGAGGATATAAATGTATTAGGCAGGTCAAAACTACCCCCATTCGAGCTCTTTACCGAAAAAAAGAAGTTCGTGGCTGATGAAGAATTGAGGCTCAAATACAGATTCCTTGACCTCAGAAGGAGGGAGATGCTTGCAAATATACTCTTCAGGGACAAAGCAACCAAAGTAATAAGAAAATATTTCTGGGACAATGATTTCATAGAAGCAGAGACGCCGATGCTTATGAAGGATACCTATGAAACAGGCTCAAGGACCTTCATTGTGCCTTCAAGGGTTAAAAAAGGCTCTTTCTTCGCGCTCGCACAGTCGCCGCAGATATTCAAGCAGCTTGCCATGATGGGAGGTTTGGGAAGCTACTTCCAGATAGCCCGCTGCTTCAGGGATGAGGATCCGAGAGAGGACAGGCAGCCGGAGTTTACGCAGGTTGACGTAGAAGTTTCTTTCAAGGACGAAAAATATATTCAATCGCTCATAGAGGGGCTGATTAAAAAGCTATTCAATGAGATGCTTGGCATCAAGATAAAGACACCGTTCATCCATATTAAATATGAAGACGCTATGCACAGATATGGAAGTGACAAGCCCGACCTGCGCTTTGGAATGGAACTCAAAGATATGACAGAAGAGCTTAAGGGCACTGGGTACAACATACTAGACAGGGTCGTCTCGCACGGAGGCAAAGCATATTCCTTCAAGATCAGTGCAAAATTCGACGGGAAAAACGGGGTTTTCAAGGAGCAGGATGCGCTTAAGCTCATAGACGAAGCAAAGAGACTGGGGCTCGGAGGCCTCACGTGGCTTTACGTAAATGAAGGCAAAGTGCATTCGATACCGGATAGCATAGCTGAAAGCCTTGGCACACATGCAGACAAGCTCAAAGGCGCGCTGGAAGCAGGCGAAGGGGATATAATTGTAATAGGCGCTGACATGTCCGAACCTCTCCTGCTCGATGTCATGGGAAAGCTGAGGAAACTTGCAGGAGCAAAGCTTGGAGCGTTCGAAGAATACTTCGCATTTGCATGGATAGATGGATTTCCGCTGTTCGAAAAGGATGAAGTGACAGGAAAGCTGAAACCGTCTCACAATCCATTCACTTCTCCGACAAAGGAAACGGCGATGCTTCTTGACTCCGCTCCGGAAAAAGTAATGAGCAGGCAGCTCGATCAGAATAAACGACCCCGAAATGCAGAGGAAGGTCTTCAAGATAATAGGAATGAATGAAGAAAGCATAGAAAAGAGTTTTGGATTCATGCTCGAAGCCCTTTCATACGGCGCCCCGGTGCACGGAGGCATCGCTTTAGGTCTCGACAGGCTGATAGCGCTTATGAACAAAGAGGAGAATATAAGGGAATTCATACTCTTCCCGAAAAATAAGAAGCAGGAGTTGCTTGTAGATGGATCGCCTGCGCCTATCTCGGAAAAGAGGCTCAAGTCAGACTATGGAATTGCTGCGCATGGTGGATAGTCGAAGATGATGCAAAAGCGGCTGCGCAATTCCACAAAAGGATATTTAGCGAAAGAGTTAAAAAACTAATCAACGATAGCATTATCGTAAAGGCGACGTATAAATGGTGAAACCATGGGAATTTTTGATAAGCTAGGAAAGACCCTCGGAGTGTCCAAAGAACTCGATATAGAACAGTACATGAATTCCGCGGAGATGGAGAATGTAGACATAATGAATGAGCCGGCTGATTTTTACATAAAGCCTGTTGCGCTTAAGGAGGAGAACGACGTAAGCCTCATAGAAGACGAACTTCAGAAGAAGAACATAATACTTCTCAACATTTCCGAGATGGCTAAAAGGCCAAACACCCTGACGAAAGTAGTAGATACGCTTAAGGACTATGTAGGCAAAACAAACGGGGATATAGCAAAAATAGATGAAGAGAAGATACTTATAACACCCGCTAAAGTAAAAATTATAAAGACAAAGAGAGCTGTAGAGAAGTAATAATCCTTCTTTCAGCCTTTCCCTCTTGGGGAGATCGCCACCGCTATGGAATTGAGCTCTTTCTTGGTAGGGTGGGATTTTTCTATTACTCTTTTGAATGATTCCGCTACCTCTTCCTTGTTTTTTATTCTGACATTCTTGTTTACAAAAAGCCTGAAGAGGCGCGATATTGAATCCTTGTCCTCTTGGCTGGCGTATGCGGATTTAAAGGAGAGGTAGTTTTCGTGGAATGCACCCTTAGTAAAAAGGTAAAGCATTATGCCAAGAGCATGCGAGATGTTCAGCACTGGGTAATCGGGGTTTGCAGGTATGAAAGCAACGATATCGCATTTTTCTATTTCTTCCTTTTTTAGGCCTGTATCGTCTCTTCCTATAACTATTGATAGGTACTGCGCTTTTGAGCTCAAGGCGATCTTTTTTGCAGATTCGACGGTGTAGAGGCTGCCTGTTGCAGCAGAACCTTTGCGCCATATGCCTGTAGTGGCAATGGAGAAGGTACCCTTAACTGCTTTTTCGAAGCTGCCGGTAATTTTTGCGCTCTCCAGCAAAGGCCTTGCTGCTTTGGAATATTTTATTGCTGTCTTGCCGAGCACGTTGCACCGCGGCGAAATAAATTCTAGGTTCTTTATCCCGAAGTTGGCCGAGATCCTGGCTATGTAGCCCACATTCTGCTGGTATTTTGGAGATACGACGATGACTTTTATACCAAAGTTTTGTTTCTCCATAATTGCACCGGAACGTTCAAGAACCGCTACAGGAATAGCACAAGCACTGTAAGAAGATTAACCAGTGCATGGCCTATTATTGTAGTATACAGTGATTTAGTCTTTTTGAACGCATAGCCGGCAATCAAGCCGAATATAAAAGCCGCTACGAATTCTGATATTGAAAGATAGCTTATGTGGAACAATGAAAAAATTAACGCACTCCAAACAATGCCGATTCTGGGCACCAGGAAGCCCCTGAACAGTATTTCCTCATCTATTGGCGCAACAAGCACAGAGAAAACTATAAGGTATAAAGGCATTCCTTGCAGCAATGCCTGCACGTTGGTTGGAAGAGGAATGTGCGTAACTGTCTGGAACGCTGACAGACCAAACTCAAGAAGGAGTATTGCGAGGAAAAGGAGCACGCCTACCGCCAATGCGCGCAGAGTGAATGCATGAAGATTCAGGTTTAAATCGCTGATCACTTCGCTGAGACTCTTCCCCTTGTAAAGCATGTATGAAAAGGCTATTGAAGGGAAGAGGAGGGAAAGCACTATTGTAGAATCTGCTTCTAAATCTATAGCGGATACAATGCCATGCGAATACAACCAACCTAGCAAGGGAAACATGAAAATAAGCAAGAAGGTAGCGATATAGAAGAACGCCCTAATAGATAGGCTTCGGCTCGCCCCCTTGGCGCGATGCGCTTCATTGTGCTTTATAGAGGCATGCTTCGTGGGCTTTTCAATTCCAGGAACAGTGCGCTGAGCTGGTTTTTTTGATGATTTTGACCTTGTTCTCCTTTGCGGCAATTCAGGCACCGGATTTCTTCTTGAACTCAGTGTAGCCGCATCTTCCGCATGCGTACCTATTCGCATGTTCGCCCATGCGCGCTCCGCACTTCGGGCACATTTTACCTTGCTTGTAAGGAGCAAAACTCTTCTTTTTATCAGAACCTTTCTTTTCATCTGCCATAGAAACACTCGTAGAATTTTAAAAGTCTAATTTGCTCTCATTATTTCTTTTCTTCTTTCTTTTCTTCTTTTTTTACTTCTTTCTTCACTTCTTCCTTTGGGCTGGCCTCTGTTTTTCCTGCGTCCTTTGAGGCTTCAGATATAATGCCTTGCCTCTTGAGCAGATACTTCGGCTCTGTCTTCTCAAGCGATTCCTTGTCCTTGTAAGCATAGAAGATTCCGATGCTCGTGCGCTCGCCGAACAGCTGTTCTACCTTTTCTACTATCGCCACTTCGGGATTTTCACTAAGGCGCTTGCACAGCGCCTCCTTCAATGCCGCCTTTGACTCGGTTGAGGAATCTTGCGAAACCTTGAATTTTACCTCGCGCCTTTTCGTGAGTGGATTCTTTATATCGGAGACTATTTCTATTTCCATTACATCATGCCTTTATTGCAATTGAACGCGCTTTATGTTATTGTGCCATATTTTTAAATACTGATTGGCGCTTCATGCGTCAACCCGTAACGATGCGCTGGTACCGACAGAGGGAACGCCAACTGTGCTGCTACTCATTTATTGTACGCATTATGGCTTTCTTGCCCATGGTTTCCATTATTTCCACGGTAGCTCCTGCAGAGAGCGAATTCTTCATCTCCTCGGGTATCGGAAGCTCAAAGACCTCATAGCTCTCCGAATCCATAAGCTGCGCCGAATCTCCGGTTACTGACACAACCTGCGCACGCTTTTTCGTTATTATTGGTATATCCACATAGGCATCTGATGGCTTAAGTATGGTCCTTTTCTTACCGTCGAAGACGCCTATGCCGGTGATCCTCATCTTTGCGGATCCGTGCTTTCCTGGAGAGCTCACGTCTATCTCGACCGCCCTGCAAGGCTCACCATCTATAAGCAAGAACCTTCCCGGCTTTATGTCCTTCATTATTACGTGCTCTATTTCATCACTCATAGAATCCTCTGTATAAAAGTCAATAGATAAGGATTTGTAGCAAAAATATATATTTATATGACACGCCGCGCAATTCTAACGCGGAGTCATTGCTGCTTCATGGATTTTGAGAATATGAGGCAGTAATGCTGCGGCTCCACATCGAAGGATTTTTCGATCGCAAAGCGATTGAAATATTTTATATAATCTGCTTCTGAAAGCTTTAGGCTTCGAGGCGGCCCGAACGTCGAATCCTTCTTCCAATCAAGTATTATAAGCTTGCCGCCATCGACAAGTATGCGCTCTACTTCATTTACTACGGCACCTTTGTCTTCCATATCATGAAACGAATTCGCCATGAACACTATATCAACTGAATTGCTTGGAAGATTTGTGTTGCTGCCGGAAGCGTTTACGCAGATGAGCCTTTCGCTCTTTATGGATTCGCTTGCTTCAAGAAGCGATTCTTCATCCACATCTATGCAGTACACGCGGTTGGCGTGCTCAAGAAGATATTTTGAATAGAAGCCCGTGCCGCAGCCTATGTCGACTATCACTTCTACGGTGTTTGGTATGAGCGACGAGATAAGCTTGCCTTGATCACCTCTTGCCTCAAACATGTATTTACCGAACCCTTTTCCGTGGAGATGCAAAGCCCTGGACTCGGAATTTTGTCCTTCATTTCTGCTTTCTTCCTCCATAAACACACATTTTTGCTTTTGACCGTGAAAGATACTTCAACAAGATGCAAGATCTCTCAAAATTTCAAGTTACAAGCTAAACAAGTAAAGAAAAAAGGAAAAGGAAGTAAAGAAAAATCAAATGCTTTCTATGCCTTTCAGGAAGTCAAGGTTTGTATTTGAAGTGGAGGGTATGTACTTTGCGGTACCGAACCTAGGAGTAACTCCTGTGACTATTGACATGACGCGTATTTCATCGCGCATTTCTGGCACAAGCCTTGCCCCGAAGATCACGTTGGCTTTCTCGTCCAGTCCTTCCGTTACTCCTGCTCCCACCTTCGTTGCTTCTTCTATAGAAAGGGATAACCCGCCTGCAACGTGGACCATGGCGCTTTTTGCGCCTTCGTAATCGACGTCGAGCATCGGATGTGTTATTGTTGACTTTACGGCTTTCTCCACTCTTTCTGTTCCAGACCCATAGCCTAGGTTTATCACTGCTGTTCCGGCATCGCGCAATGTGGATCTTACATCAGCAAAGTCCAGATTTATCAGGCTTGGCAGCATTATAGTGTCTGCGATGCCCTTCACTGCGCTCATCGCAACATTGTCTATTAAATCGAATGCCTTTTCTATCTGGAGGTTCGGCGCGTAGCTAAGGATCCTGTCATTCTCCAGCACTATGGTGGTATCAGCGTTCTTGTAGAGCTGTTGCAGCCCCCAATCCGCCTTCTGCTTCCTTATCCTTTCCAGCGAGAAAGGATATGTCACAAACGCCACTACTAGAGATCCCTGCTCCCGTGCAAGCTGTGCGATTACAGGTGCAGAGCCGGTTCCTGTGCCTCCGCCCATTCCTGCGCAGAGGAAGATCATGTCGTACCCGCTTATGGCTTCAATTATTTCATTCCTGCTGGCATCTGCAGCCTTGGCTGCGATCTCTGGAAAGCCTCCAGCCCCAAGGCCTCTTGTGATCTCTTTCCCTATGAGGATCTTCTTGTCTGCATTTATCATGTTGAGGTGCTTTGCATCGGTGTTAACGGCGATGGTGGCTGCGCTCCTTATTCCGCGCGAATACAGCTTGTTGACAAGGTTGCTACCCTGACCTCCGGCTCCTACAACAGCAATCTTCGCAACAAATTCTTCTTCTGCCATTGCACTCACCATCAGATCATTTCAAGGTCGCCGTACGCCTGCTGCTTCTGCTTCGCTTCGGTCCTTCCTATTATGCTCGAGCCTTTGACTCCCGTGACTATCGCGACTATTTCAAGCTGATCCTCGTAGCCGGGGATTATCCTAGCGCCCCACTTTATGTTCGCCTTCGAATCCATCTTCTCGGTTATTATGTCTCCGGCCTTTATCGCATCGCCTATCGTGAGCGATGTCCCGCCAGAGATATGTATCAGTGCGCCGGAAGCTCCTTCATAGTCAACATCCAGCAGCTTGTTCTTCAGCACTGCATCTGCGGCAATGTTGACTTTGTCGTTGCCCTTGCCGATTCCAACTGATATGAAACCTACGTCGCCATTCGCCATTATGGACCTAACATCTGCAAAATCTATATTGATCAGGCTCGGCTGTGTTATAGTCCACACAAGCCCGCCTATCGCCTTTGCAAGCACTTCGTCCGCAAGCGCGAAAGCGTCATTCATCGGAAGGTTCGGCACGAGCTTAACAAGCCTGTTGTTATCAAGGATTATTACGCTGTTGCTGAACTTCCTGAGGTTCTGTATGCCTTCTTCGGCCTTTACCTTTCTCACGCGCTCCAGGTCGAACGGATAGGTAACCATGGATATTACTATGGCACCCTGCTCCCTTGCAATCTGCGCCGCTATAGGTGCAGAACCTGTTCCTGTGCCTCCGCCCATTCCTGCGCAGAGGAAAACGAGCTGTGATCCAGAAAAAACATCTTCAAGCGCCTGCCTGTCCACTTCTGCGGCTTTCTCTCCTATCTTTGGATCTCCGCCTGCGCCTAATCCTTTAGTTATCGTCTTTCCGATAAGCACTTTTTTGATTCGGTCATCTATTATCTTGAAATGCTGAGCATCAGTATTCACAGCAACAAACTCTGTGCCTTTCACACCGGCCTTTATAAGCCTGTTCACTATGTTGCATCCAGCACCTCCAAACCCTACAGTAACAATTTTTATTTCAGAAGAGCTAAACGGCTCCTCACTTTTCTGCCCTAAGACGTCGCTAACAAGGTCGCTCATCTAATCGCCTAAAATGGATGCTCTAAGAAACTTTAAAAACCTTGTGCTGTCAGGCACATATATGGCAGTTTAACAAAAGGCGTGACAAAAGAAGCACAAAAAAGGGAATTCCTTTTACCTTATTACATATTGATTTACCTAGGTATATTTAAAAAGAGCAGGATTGAAGACGGAATTATGGCATGCAGCAAAAATTTTAAGAAAAATTAGGATGCAGCGTGGAATGTTGTTATCTTTGCATAGAGAAGCTTCCGAGATCGTTTCCGAAATTGCTCAGTACCACATATTCTGAGTAGTTGGCATCCGAAGCGGTGTAGTTTACAAGCCATACATTGCTGAAATTCCTGCTCAGTGGCGTAGCTGCTGATGCGAGCTGCGTGTAGTAGCGTGCATGCGCATGCGTCTCATTGTATCCGAAAAGGCTGACATAAGAGGATGCTTGCGAAGAAGCATTGGTTGCGATGGCGATTGCAACAGATGGAAGGCTTATGAAATACGAGGATACGTTAGAGAACCCGTGCACAAAGCATGGGATTGTGCCGCTGGTATAAGAATCAAGCACGCTGGATAGAGTCAATGCAGGATAATCAAACCCTTTCACCATTACGGTAGGGCATGCCAGCGTCCCGTTGTAGGTTATGCTGACCACAATGTCCCAGCTTCCGCTCTTTAGCGAAGAAGGGGTTGCACTTACAATGTTTATAGTTGCATTGGAATTGCTCTGCATGAGGTCTGAAACAACAAACGACTCGGCCTGCTGTTCTGTAACCCCTGAAGAAGAGGGCCTTATGGCAATCAGGAATAGCGCAAGAGCAAGTACTATTACAACAATAGCCGCGAGCGCTACTTTTGCGAACAGGTTCATGATTTAACCTTGTCGGATTAGTAATTTATAGATATCGCAATGCGCAGTTTAAGCTGTTTTGCAAAGCCCTGCAGCTTTTGGTTTAGAAACAGCGATTAGGCGAACTCGTCACTCTTTGTTTGAGAGATATAGCAGGATTGCTTTCGCGAGCAGTTTCTTGTTCTTTGCCTGCTCCCATACTATGCTTTGCGGGCCATCCAGCACTTCTGAAGTTATCTCCTCGCCTCTGTGCGCCGGAAGGCAGTGCATCACAAGCGCATCGCTGTTTGCGTATGAAAGGAGATTGCCGTTTACCTGATAGCCGGAGAAAAGCTTTCTCCTCTCTTCAGCTTCCTGTTCCTGCCCCATGCTCACGAATGTGTCAGTATAGATTATTTCTGCGCCGTCAAGCGCCTCTTGCGGATCGTTATAGGTATCAATCTTGCCGTATTCCCTTGCTTTGGTAAAGTAGAAGCTGTTTGGCATGTAGCCTTTAGGCCCGAGCAGCACCACTTCCATGCCGAGCTTCGTTGCGGTAAGCATCAGGGAATTTGCAGTGTTTGCTGCTATGTCTCCGACAAATGCAAGCTTTACGTTCTTGAGGTTCTTCTTGTGGCTGCGCACGGTGTATATATCCACAAGAGCCTGTGTGGGGTGCTCAAGATCGGTAAGCGCGTTTATTACGGGCACGGTGGAATTGTTTGCTATCTCGATCAGGTCGTTGTGGCTGTACAGCCTTGCAGCGATGAAATCACAATATCCGGCAAGCATGCGCGCCGTGTCTGAGATCCTTTCTCCTCTCTTCAAATGAGAGGTCTGAGCGTCTATGTAAATCCCATAGCCTCCGAGCTCTGCTATTGCAGCTTCGAAAGAGACTCTCGTGCGGGTGGATGACTTTTCGAAGAGAAGCGCCAGCACCGAATGCTCCTTAAGAGTTACCTCTTCGTTGCCCTCCTTTATAGAGTCGGCAATCTCGAATATCTTGAGGATCTGGTCCTTAGACAGATCGTCAGAACTTATAATGTTCAATCAACCACCCAGTATAAGCCCTATGCCAAAATTGCCTTTTGATTCATCTTCGTCTACTATGTTTATGACCTTCTTCTCTGTTTCCGCATCGGCGCGCTTGCAGCTCGGCACTTCTTTATATAGCTTCTCTTCGGCACCGGTGAAAAAATCGTCGCTCGCTTTCAGATAGAGGTAATATTTCTCCGGATCTAGGCTTATGGAAGCGCCGGATTTTATTATATAGCTCTGCCTTGCGAATATTATGTTGGCATACTTGTCGGAGCTTATTGCCTTGAGCTGTTCGGAGCTCAGGCTCGAATCGGCGTACGGATCGTATTCCAGCAGCTTCTTCAGCTTTTCATAATCAGGCTTATCACACACGTATACTCTTGCGGACATTTCAACCCTCTACGATTTTGGCGTTGACGGTGCCTTCCCTGCCCGGCCTGTTTATGACTATCGCCTTGCCAAGCTCGGTGTCGATCAACGCCCCTTTGGTTATTACCCCCTGCCTTGAAAAGTTCCTGTTGTCCTTAGATTCCAACACGGATTTTATTTTCGCTTTCTTGTAGCCGTCTTTTGTGAGCACGTTGGCGAAAGCGATCCTGTTGGCTCTTGCAGCTATGTTGCCGCCCCTTCTCCTGAAGGACTTTATATCGTTCTCCTGCGAAACCCGCGTTGCGGAGAAGTAGTTGCCTACCTCGCTTCGCCTTCTGTCCCTGAACTTTATCTTCTTCTTGCCGTTTCCCTTGCTTTTGGATTTTGACTTTCCACTGAATTGTTTTCCAAATTGGCTCATTGCATCTCCTTCGCTTTTTGCTTTGGATGAAAAAATGGTGCGGGCGCTATCGCACGCTGCTATTATAAAGCTAATTAAGCTAACATTAAGTTACGAGAAAAATAATATAATACTTTACTTTGACGAATTGATATTTGAGCAGGGTAGGATGATAATCTTTTTGGCAAGAGGAATTTGGTGGTTTATTGGAAGATAAGGTAGAGCGCGAAGAGGGAAGATTCTACATGAAGACAGGGCATGGCGAGGCGGAACTGCTGTACAGGATAGACGGAAGTACAATGGAAGTGTTTCACACCTTTACCCCGCCAGAGGACAGAGGCAAAGGGGTTGCCGAGAAGCTCGCCTATGCTGCATTGGATTTTGCCAAATCGAAGGGGCTTAAAATAAAGCCGGAGTGCACATACATGCAGTTTTTCTTCTATAAGCATCAGGAGCTAAGCATTTACGAAGAACCGCTGTAGCGAGCCTTTTGCGGTAATAAAAGCAATTATAAATTTTGTTTGAGGAACGATTTTGGCTGGTAACGGATATTTTCATCGGATGGTCGCATGGTAAGCATAAACGAGTTTTCAAGCATAGATTTGAGGGTAGGCAAAATAGTTGAGATAGAGGACCTTGAAGGCGCAAAGGGACCTATCTACAGGGCAAAGGTAGACTTGGGCGAAGCAGGGTTAAAGAACATAGCCATGGGCCTCAAGAATGTATACAGCAAAGAGGAGCTGCTGAACAGGCTTGTCATTGTAGTGGCCAACCTGGAGCCGAAGAAGATTGCAAATTTCATCTCTGAAGGCATGCTGCTTGCCGCCGAAGACGAAAACGGGGTAATAGCATTGTTGCAGCCTGACAAGGAGCTGAAGCCCGGAAGTAAAATAAGATGAAATGCGAGAACCCGCATCCTTGCGTTTTGCTTTGACTCAGGGGGTTGAAAACTTTTCCAGCTTCGCCTTTTCTGTTTCAGTTATCTTGTTGAACATCGGCTTTAGCTCAAGGCTTTCATCGAGCGCAAGCGGTTTCTCGAGATCCGAGAGCTTCGGAGAGCTTATCCCGAAATAGCACAATGCGTGCTCGCTCGCGCGAGGCGAAAACGGCCAAAGCATAAGAGCGCACGCGCGCGCCATGAATAGCAGCTCGGTTATTGTAGACAGGAACTCCTGCTTCTCTTCGTCTATCTTGCTTTTGGCAAGCTTCCAGGGCTCCTTTACGCTCATTATCTCATTGCCCTTTGAAGCAAGCGCAATCACATCGCGCAGCGCTTCCCTTATCCGTATCTTCTCGAAATGCAGGTTGTAGGATTCGAGATGCTTGCCTATCTCTTTCTCTGCCGAATCGTCAGCCTTCACGTTTTGGAACTGCAAACCGCTTTGCTTTGCTATCGAAAGGACGCGGTGCACGAAATTGCCTATGTTGCCGTTCATTACCTTGTCCACTATCTCGATGAGCAGCGCTATAGAGAACTCGCTGTCGGAAGTTTCTGGCAGCAGGTACGCGAGGGCAAACCTCCAGTAATCTGCAGGAAGTATCTCAAGCGCACTCTGTATGTTCAAGCCTACTCCTTTGCTCTTCGAGAACTTTACATTCCTGCTGTTCAGGAACTCGTAAGCGAATATGGTAGTGGGAAGCACAAACCCCAGATTCGATCCTATGAGCATTCCTGGCCACATAAGGGTATGGAATTCTATGTTGTCCTTGCCCATGAACTGGACAAGCCTCGTGCTTCTTGCCTTCCAATAGGACGCCCATTTCTCTTTGCTCCACTCCTTCGTTATGCCTATGTAGCCCAGAGGTGCATCAAACCAGACATAGAATACCTTGCCGGGCATGCCCGGCACTTCAAACCCCCATTTCATGCTCCTTGTTATTGCACGAGGCTCTAGGCCCTGCTTTATGTAGCTTGTCGACTTGTTTACCGCGTTTTTGCTCCAGTTTTTGCCGCTGTTGCGTTCTATAAACTCGGATATCTTCGGGGAGAGCTTCTTGAGGTCCAAGGCGAGATCCTCGGTGCGCACAAAAGAGATATCCGTGCTGCCACATATTACACAATGCGGCTCTATCAGCTCTTTAGGATTTAGCAGGCGCCCGCACGTATCGCACTGATCTCCCCTTGCGTCTTTTGCGCCACAATACGGGCATGTGCCTTCTATGAACCTGTCGGAGAGGAACCGTTGATCCACGTTGCAGTATGCCTGCTCGCTCTCTATCTTGGAGATGTAGCCGTTGGATTTAAGGCCTTCGAATACCTCGTACACTATTTCCTTGTTTTCGGCTGAGTGGGTCTTGCCGTAGAAAGTGAAGGTGCAGCCGAACCTTTCAAGCTGCTCCTTTATCTGAAGGTGCACCCGCTCCGCCAGCTCTTCAGGGCTTTCCTTCCTTTTGAACGCCTGCAGCTCTATCGGGGTGCCATGCTGATCAGAGCCGCATATGTATATCGCATCTTCACCCTGCATGACAAGATGCTTGTAATAAATATCTGCTGGCAGTATAGATCCTGCAAGGTTGCCAAGATGCGGGAGCGCTTCCGCATAGGGCAAAGCGGAGGTTATTATGATCTTTTCTTCATCAACCATTTACGCACCACTATATTTTTCATGGATACTTTTATAGAATTTGAGTACAAACCAATATAAATGCAGAAAGATCACGAGTATAGCGTTTGACGCTATGCCGCAACTTTGCGTGCTCTAAATCTTTCGCGCGCACGCGCGAGAACGCGTGGCGGATAATTGCAAAGGGGAGGTGCTTATGCCTGGAACGGTAGTTGAGGGAATAAAGTCGCGATTCGAAGACTTTTTGCAGAAATACTACAAAGACGAGATAAATGACATAATAGTCTCTTATCCTAACATGAAAAGCTTAAAAGTAGACATAAAGGACCTTGAGAAATTCGACGCGCAGATGGCAGAGGACGTGGTGGAGAGACCAGATACCATTCTTGAAAGCGCAAAAGAGGCGCTCGTGAGCCTGCTCGGCGACGTGGTAAGCGAGGAGAGCGAAGTTTATGTGAGGTTTTTCGGGCAGAACGTCAATACGCCCCTTGTGATGAATGTGGGTTCGACTTTTATCGGCAAAATGGTAAAAGTAGATGCTCTTGTGGTGAAAAGATCAGAGATAATACCAAGAGTGCACATAGGAGTATACAAATGCAGCTACTGCGGCTCGATTTACAAATACAGGATGGACAAGGACGAAGTGCCCGAAGTATGCCCGGAGTGCAAAAGGAAGTCGCTCAAGCCTTCAGAGGAAGAATCGAAATATGTAGACCTGCAAAAGATAGCAGTGCAGGATCCGCTCGAGAAGCTGAGGGGCAATACGCCGACATGGCAGCTTGAGGTATGGATAGTAGACGATTTGGTAAACACGGTAATACCTGGAGACAGAATCGACATAACGGGTGTGCTGCGCATAAGGAAGAGGAGGAATATGAGAGGCAAGGTTGAGAAGGACCTCTTCAGCATGTATCTTGATGCTTCTTCCATCATGCCGAAGCAGAAGGAGTTTGCAGAGATAGATATAAGCGAAGAAGATGAAAGAAAGATAGTTGAACTCTCAAAGGATCCGCAGATCTTTGAAAAGATATGGAGGTCTGTTGTGCCTTCGGTATACGGCCATGAAGAGGTGAAGCAGTCGATTGTACTGCAGCTGTTCGGAGGCACGCCCAACAAGACGCTTGTTGACGGAGGCGTAATAAGGAGCGACATACATATACTGCTCATAGGAGATCCGGGAAGCGCGAAGACCAGGATACTTCAGACCGTCACGAAACTAGTGCCGAAAGGCATATACGTAAGCGGAAAATCGGTGACAGGAGGAGGAATGACTGCGGTAGCAGAAAGAGATGAGTTTGCAGAAGGCGGCTGGACGCTGAGGGCGGGAGCGCTAGTCCTTGGAAGCGGCGGGATAGTATGCATAGACGAATTTGACAAGATAGAGGATACTGACAGAGCTGCGCTCCACGAGGCGCTAGAATCACAGAGTATAAGTGTTGCAAAGGCGGGCATCATTGCAACTTTCAACGCGAAAGCGGCAGTGCTTGCGGCAGCGAACCCCAAATATGGAAGATTCGACCCCAACATATATCCAAGCGAGCAGTTCGACATACCACCTACGCTCCTTTCAAGGTTCGACCTCATATTCCCAATAAAGGACGTAATGGATGAAGAACTTGACAAGAGGATTGCGGACTACATACTAACGCAGCACTCTGCAGCAGGAGCGCAGATCGCGAATGTTGAAAATTACAGGCAGGTAGAGCTTCCGCCTATAGATGGAGAGATGCTTAGGAAGTACATAGCGTATTCGAAGAAGAACGTGATGCCCAGGCTAAGCGACGAGGCTTCCAAAAAGATACAGAGTTACTATGTAGAGCTCAGGAAAGCTGGGGCGAAGCAAGGAGCCGTGCCTATAACTCCGAGGCAGATAGAGGGCTTGGTGAGGCTTGCCGAGGCAAGCGCTAAAACCAGGCTTGACAGCGTGGTAACAGAAAAAGATGCTGAGCGCGCCATCTCGCTTTCGGAGTTCATGCTAAAGACGCTGGCAGTAGACAGAGGAGGAAGGAGGGATATTGACACGCTGCTTACCGGAATGCCGAGAGAAAAAGTCGACAAGATAAATAGCGTGCTCAACATAATAAAAGGGCTTGAGGAGAAGGAGGGAAGCGCGAAGATGCAAGATATCATAGCTGAAGCGGAGAAAGGGGGCATGGACTCGGGCACGACCACGAAATACATAAATGAGTTGGAGAAGAGCGGAGACGTGTTCTCTCCAAGACCAGGGATAATAAAAACAGTAAAAAGGGAAAGCGAATAAGCTTATAAAGGCGAAATGGGAAAAACCCCTTCTACGCGATATTCTGGCGCGCGGTCGGCTGCGCTGGCGCTGCCAGGACTTGGAGTTGTAATAAATAATATTCATATGATGGATGAAATGGCAAAAGAAGAGATAAGAATAAGCAGGAGCAGGCAAATGCTCAGCATCATTGCAATGTTCATGATCGTGCAATTTTCAGGGCTGCTGCTTGCGAGCCTTGTGTTTAGCGGGCTAACGATAAGCCAGGTAAGCTCGGCGCGCATTGCCTCGTCATTCAACAGCGTAATATTCTATCTCTTTTACATAGTCATACTGGCGCTCATACTAATATTCGTAATGAAGATATACAGGGGATACAAGCTGTTCATAGTGTTTGAAGGAATAGTCATATTCATAGCATCGTTCTTCGTTTTTCTCATAGTAATAGGCGCGCTTACGCACAGCATACAGAGCACGCTGTTCGGCGGAGGAGTCAGCGTGCAGGTGATAGTCGCCGGGCTGCTTGCCTTTTTGCTTGTTATAGCCAAGAACAAATGGCAGAACCTGAGGAACACTGCCGCAATAATAGCGAGCATAGGCGTCGGTGTGGTGCTTGGCGTAAGCTTCGGATTTTTCGAGGCGCTGCTATTCATGGCGCTACTGGCCATATACGATTTCATAGCGGTCTTCATAACGAAGCACATGATAACTATAGCGAACGCCGCGGTAAACAGGAACCTGGCGCTGTTCGTGGGCGCTAGCGAAATAGAGGCTGTGCCCGAATCTGAATTTCCGCGCTCGCAGATAGCAAGATTCGAAGAGATGAAAAAGAGGGCGAAGAAGAAGCTGCCCGTGCTCAAAGCGCTGAAAGGGAGGAAGCTGGTGCCAATAGAAGTGCCCGCTATGCTGGGCACTGGCGATCTGGCAGTGCCCCTGATGGTAAGCATATCGGCATATTCCGCGACGCTAAGCTTTACGCTGAGCATTTTTGTAGCTGTTGGAGCCGTATTCGGCCTGATCATTACGATGTTCATTCTGCAGAAACTGAACAGGGCGCTTCCGGCAATACCGCCTCTCCTTCTCGGGGTGCTGATATTTGTGGGCCTTTACCTGCTCATATATTGAGGCGTTTTCGCTGCACCTTCAATCAAACCGCAAAATGAATGCGTGAGTAAAGCAAAAAGAGGTTAGGTTATAATAACTTGCGTGGAGAAAAGTTATCCGGAAGCCGTATACATCGTGCGTGCAGTGCCGCTTTAAGGTAGTATAAATGAGTTTCAAGAATAGGATAAGACTTGGCGAGAGCAGAATTTTCGCATTTGCAATAATGGCAATAGCTATCGCTGTGATGCTTCCTATGCATCCTGCCTACGCGCAGCTTGTTGGGAGCGCAGAGATACATGCGCCGGCAGTAATCACAAGCAACAACACAGGAGTGCTCACGATAATAAGGCTAAATGTCTATAAAGGCAACGGCACCGTGAGCGTAGGAGGGCCGGCGCAGGTAGGCGCTTCCACATTGTCTTCCGCGCAGACGGCAGCAAGATATGCGGCTTCCTATTTGGGCGTTAATTTTAACGAATACAATTTCAATTATACAATACTTAACAGCGACACTGAAAATGTCTCAGGGCCGAGCGCTGGCGCCGCGATGACCGTGCTTGCGATTTCTGCACTTAACGGCAAGCCTTTGGCAAACAATTTCACAATGACGGGCACTATAAATAGCAACGGCTCTATAGGCCTTATAGGAGGGGTTTATGACAAGGTTAGCGCTGCAAAAAGCGCGGGCATGAAGTTCGTTCTTGTGCCTGCTGCGCCGGCAAATAGCGATGAGGATATGCTTTATACGTTGGTGCAGGACGAATTCGGGCTTCCGCTTGTGCAAGTGCAGAACATAAGCTCCGCGCTTGGCTTTGCAATGTACGGCAAGAGCGTGAAAGGCATGGGCTCTACTTATACGCCATTCGTAAACTACAAGGTACAGGATCTAGGCAATGCAAGCGTATATTGCACACAGGCATGCGATGGACAGGCTTTCAACGGCCTCGTAAACTTCACATTCAATCTTACTAGAAGAGAGATAGGCACTCTCAGCTCAGCACCAGGCTTCTCAAACGTATCGGAGCAGCTGTCGAAGGTGCTCAACCAAAGCACCATGGAAGCGGAGAAGGGTTACGGCTATACTGCCGCAGACCAGTCTTTTCTTGATTATATAATTGCTTACTATTTCAGCCACCACACGATAACAAAGCAGGGAGGCATGCAGGTCATGCAAAATGTGTCAACGTCATGCGATGCCCTCTTGCCGCCGCGGATTACAAACTCCAACTATCAGTATGTGCTTGGCGGAGAGCTGAGGCAGCTCTGGGCCAACTATACGATTATGCAGGATATAGGAGAATACAACGTAACTGCTATAGATACCGATGGCGTGCTCGATTCCGTATATGAAGCGGGAGAGGCCGCAGGATGGTGCAGTGCTGCTTCATACATGTATAACGCTTCCGCTGCGATGGGCGGCTCTTACGTTTCAGCTTCCCCTGGGCTTGAATCAGTAGCCCAAAGCAGGCTGCAAAGGGCAACAGTATATGGAAACAGCCTTTATCTTTCCACTGCAGAACAGGCATATAAATCAGGCAACTATCCTCTCGCGATACTCGACGCGGATTACGCGTTTATATTCGGAAACGCGACTCTTGCAAGCGGAATCGGCACGGGCAGGCTTATAAACATGAGCGAATCGATCGCGGCAAATTCCACGTTTGGGGTCTGGGCCCCTCAATTCGCGAATGAGGCTTTGTTCTATGTGCAGGAGGCAAAGCTCGCAAGCGGCAACAGAACGCTTTCTTTGGGATACGCGCAGGAAGCGTATTCTACAGCATTGCTTGCATCGCAGCTGAGCAACGATACTTCTCTCATAAATAGCAATTTGATAGTGCAACAGCAGGTACCGGCCCAAAACTACGAGGGAGACTTCTCCGCGATACTTGCAGGCATTTCCTCCATCGAAAAGGAGCTGATTGCCATATTCATGATGATGCTTGCGCTCCTGATAGCGTTGATAGCAATATTTATAGCACTTATTGTTCTCATTAACAGAAGCAGGAATAGAAGCAATGCAAAAGAAAAAGAAATGAGCAGAAGCGGAGAACTTTCTGCAGAGGAAAATAAAACCGCGAGAAGGCGCAGGAAGAACAGCAGATAAAGCGGCTTGTGATTAAGATTAAAAAGTGGTAGAATGTTGCCAGGCAAAAAATGCGTATCGTGCGGAAGGCTTACGCATGCGTATACAGAATTCAAATGCCCGAAGTGCGGCAAGGGCACGATAATAAGATGTGAGCACTGCAGGGAGATAACAAACGCATACAAGTGCGATGTTTGCGGATTTGAGGGGCCGTGATCGAATGTCAAAAGTGGGGGTCGTATTCAAGGTTTATGCCGATGAAGGCAAGCTTGAGGAAGTCGCCGGAGAAGTAAAGAAGCTTGAGCCGCAGGACATGAGGACTGAAGAGCTAGCCTTCGGTATAAAGATACTTAAGGTTCTTTTTGTTTTCGATGATTCAAAGACCGGCAGCTCAAACATAGAGGAGAAGTTGAAGAGCATGGAAGGAGTGAGCCAGGTCGACGTGGAAGAGGAAACGCTCGTATGAAGCACTTCGGCCTCTTTTCAAAAGGTGCTGCAATGCAGCTCGAGCCGGTAGTTGTTGAAGGCAGGTCTCTTCCTGTAGAGCTGATAAAGAAGGATTCTAGAACCATGCGCGGTAAAGTGGCCGAAGGCTCTATAATAATAGAGGTGCCTAGCGCGTGGAGAGAGGAATACGCGATGAAGTGCGCCTTGAACATAAGGAACAGGATGGAGAGGGCGCTCAGGAAAAACCCCTATGCATTCGACCATGGCAAACTGCCCAGATTTGAAGACATGCAGCGGATAAGCGCCATGGATGAGGAATTTACTATAAGAATAGAACGCGCAGAGGCAAGAAATGCAAGAGCGAGGCTTCGCGGAGGCAGCATAGAAATAAAGGTGCCGGAATCAGAGCCGGAAGAGAAAGCGGAGGAGGAGATATCGCGGCTCGTAATAAGAGCACTTTCCTCTAAGTTATATGAAAAGTTCGAGAAGGAAGTAAATGAGATTAACGGCAGGTTCTTCAACGCGCGCTTCAAATCTATAAGGCTCAGGATATCTGTGGCACGATGGGGCTCATTCTCAAGCAAAGGCAACCTCAACTTCTCCTCTCTTCTGCTTTTCATGCCTAAAGAGATACGGGAATCGGTTATAGTGCACGAGCTGGCGCATACAAGAGTGAGAGACCATTCAAAGAAATTCTGGAGCATAGTATATTCGATAATGCCCGACTACAAAGAGAGGAGGAGATGGATGAACAGGTACCAGAGTTTCCCCTTAAACAAGAGGCCTACGGAATACAAACCCCTTTCTTCAGCAAGCTGATTAAAACCGCTTTGCCTCACCGGCATTACGCACCGGCAGCCCTCTTTCCTTTCTTACTGGGATGAGCAGCCCAAACGCCTTGATTGAATAGCGGCTTACCGTTCTCGCTGCAAGCCTTTCTGCTTTTGCATTTGAAGTTTTCCAGAAGCCTTTTTATTTTTGTGCAAGAATATTAATCGCGTGTTTTTGATGATAGACTCCATAGAGCTCAGAAGCTGGAAGACTCACGCCGACACAAAGATAGAATTCAGGAAAGGCACCAATGTGCTCATCGGCATAATGGGCGCGGGCAAGAGTTCTGTCATGGATGCGATATCGTTTGCGCTTTTTGGCACTTTCCCTGCACTAAAACAGAAGAGGGTAAGCCTTGACGGGATAATAATGAGCAGGCCCGAGCAGAGGAAAAGCGCTGAGGTAAAGCTTACATTCACGATAAACGGAAACGAGTATGTAGTATCCAGAAAGATAGAGAAAAACGCCGGCAGCTCGGCGTCGCTCGAAAAGAACGGCAAGAACCTGCAGACGCAGCCGGAAAGAGTAAACGAAGAGATAGAGAAGGTACTCGGTATGAACTACGACACCTTTTCAAGGGCCATATATGCAGAGCAAAACAGGCTGGATTACATGCTTGAGCTCCGCAAAGGAGACAGGAAGAAGCAGATAGACGAGATGCTCAACCTTGACAAGTTCGCGAGAGCGGAGGAGAACGCCACGAGCATGATAAACAACATAAAAAGCGCTATTGCGGACGAAGAGCAGATGGTGGAAAACATCGACATAAGCTCAGCAAAGGAGCAGCTCAATTCCATGGTGCAGGAGAAGGAGAAGACTGAACGCAGCATAAGCGCTTTGGAAAGCGGCAGGAAGGAGATTGAAAGGGAGGTTGCATCACGCAAATCCGAGCTCGATTCGTATAAGAAGGAATATGAGAAGAGGAAGGCGCTTACAGAGGAACTTAACAAAATAAGAGGAGGAATGAGCTCGCTCAGGAGCGAGATAGAGAAGATTGCTTCCATGAATATAAGCATGAATGATGCAAAAGAGGAGTTCGAAAGGTTGGAGAAGGATATCGCAAACCGCCTGAAGGAACTTGATTCCGCGATTAAAAAAGAGAAGGAAGCGGAAAGAAAGTTGGGAGAGCTCCAGAGCACTGCATTGCAGCAGGAGAAAAAGATAGAAGAGAAGAATAGGCTGCTGAAAAAGCTCGGAGAGATAGATGAAAAGAGGCTTTCAGACGAGCTTGCCGCAAAGACCAAAGAAATGAAGGACTTGGAGAATGCGGCAGCGGCTGCGGCTAGCAAGAAAAAGGAGGAGGAGAAATGGCTGAAGGAGCTTCTGGAACATATGGGCACATGCCCACTCTGCAGGCAGACCCTGAGCGACGAATTGAGGGAGAAACTCATCAATGACAGGAAAAACGAGATAGCAAGGCTGGATAAAGAATCGAAAGATTCAAAGGAGAAGGCAGAGTCACGAGATGTTGAAGCCGCAAAGCTCCAGGAAGCACTCAATGCAGCAAAAGCGGCAAAGGACAGGCTCAAGGAATATGAAGGCATTGATGAAGCTATTGCGAAGCTCGACAAAGAGAGAGAGAGCGCGAAGCGCGAAGCGGAGCTTGCGTCTGCGCAAGCGGAAGAGCTCAACAAGAAGCTCGAAGCGGCAAGGAAGGAGCATGGGGAGGCTAAGCTTAAGCTTGATTACGCGCGCAGGCTAGAGGCATACAAGAAGGAACTTGCAGAGGAGGAGGCAAGGCAGGAAAAGATAGCCGGCGAGCTGCAAAACATAAAGGTTGACGAGAAGGCAATATACGAGGCACAGGATCTTCTCTCAAAAGGGTCTGCGAAGCTCAGCGAGCTGAGCTCAAAGCTTGAAGGTGAGAAAAAATACATGGACAGCATTGTAAGGCAGATAGACGAAAAGGCAGGAGAAATAGCAAAATTCGAGGCAATGAAGGCGAGAATAGAGGGAAGAAGAGCTATGGTTGCGGACCTAAACAAGTTCAAGAGAGCGCTGGTAGACACCGAAGCGATGCTGAGAAGCAACCTTGTCGAATCGGTGAACGCGCTCATGCAAGACGTATGGCCGAAGCTCTATCCCTATGGCGATTTCACGTCCATAAGGCTTTCTGCCGAGAAAGACGATTATGTGCTTGAGATAAACGCGCAAGCGAACGGCAGCGACAACTGGGTAGAGGTAGAAAGCGTGGCAAGCGGCGGCGAGCGAAGCATAACTGCACTCGTGCTTAGGATAGCACTGTCCATGGTGATAGTGCCCAACCTTAGATGGATAATACTTGACGAGCCCACGCACAATCTCGACAGGGCAGGCATATCAAAGCTTATCGAAGTGCTAGGCAATACGCTTCCCGAAGTTGTTGAACAGGTGTTCATAATAACGCATGACGAGAGCCTGAAAGACATAAGCCCCGCCTCGATATACATGCTTGACAGGGACAAAGCTTCGAATGGCGCAACGATAATAGGAGAGATAGCGTGATCATGGCGCATGGCACAATGATGCACTGCCGGAAGGGGAAATAGAAAAATACTAATTTCTATACTTTTCAACCAATATCGGGCCTACAGGAGATGAAATGAGATTTCAAGCAGTTTTGGCATTGGCCTTATTAGCGGCAGC
>JAKATY010000059.1 GCA_021827955.1 Microcaldota archaeon
AAGCAGTAGGATTAATAGCTATTATTGTTCTTTTTCGCACGTCGCTACTGCTATTATAACTGCAGAAACAGCGACAAATTGAGATGTTTTATAATAATTTGCACATAACACCTTTTATCCTATATAAAAAAGCGATTGCGTGAGGGCAACAAGATCGGAAGTGGCAATACTCACCGCCATGTCGATAATAGGGCTTGCCTCTTCCCTAATTGTGATATATGAGCTTAACGTGCTTGGAACCCTGCCGCCGCTGTGCACGCTTCCTAATGGACCATCGCTCTTTGGAGCAAAGCTGAACTGCGCGAAGGTCTTGCTGAGCAGCTATTCCGATATAGAGGGAGTATCTCTGGATCTGCTTGCCGCAATATGGTTCATAGTGAACTTGGCATTAGTGGTTGCATTGGTTACGGTGCGGAAGAGTGTCGCCAAGGCGATTTTTAGAATCCTTTTTGCATGGAGGTTCTTTGGGCTTGCGATAGTCCCTTATCTTATCTACCTGGAGTTTGTGGTGCTGCATTCGATATGCCTTTACTGCACCATAATGCATGGAGCGATAATAGTAGACTTCATAATAGTAACATTCCTTGTGTTTGCAGATAAATCAAAGATAAAGAGGGACATATTTGGATAGAAACAAGAGGATAATCTCAGCTGCGATTGTTTTTGCTGTAGCTGTTGCAATTGTTGCTGTATACGCTTATTACTCTTATGCAGTCGTCCATCAAGATATGCGTGCCTCCGGAGCCGGATCGCTGAATGAATATTTCAATACTTCGGCGATACGCATAGTTTACGGTGAAAATACGCTGCAGGGCAATGCATACATAGCGGCAAGTCCGCAGCAGCAATATCAAGGGTATATGAACAGCACGAGCATAGGAAATTGTTCAGGCAAAGGAAACTGCATTGGCATGCTTTTCGTATTCCAAAATCAATCCGAAGAATGCTTTTGGATGAAGAACACAATAATTCCTCTCAGGCAATTGTGGATAGACCAAAACGGCATTGTGGAGTACGCGTACAACGCGTCGCCTTATTCCACAAAAACGGTGTGTGCACAGGGCGAGTACGTCCTTGAAACCCAGCTGGATATACCCATAGGTGCATATGTGTTTTTGCAGGCCAATGGCACTAAGTAGCAGAAAGGGCAGCGCCATCAGAGAAAAAGGAGCGGGCCCAGAGGGATTTCCATGCCTAGAGCTATTGCCTTAGGCTTTTGGACCCTCGACCTACTGGTTAAGAGCCAGCCGCTCTGACCATGCTGAGCTATGGGCCCGCAACAAATACGCTATAAGAGTTTATCTACAATCCTTTTAACTTTTTCTACTCTATCTCTTTCGCATGCGACTATCAGGGTCTCCTTGTTTTCTATCACATCATTAATCGATTTTACTATGGGTGAGAATTCGGAAAGCAGGCCCAGAATCTCTCCGCTCTTGTCAATTACATACATGTCATCTCCGCTGGGCTTTATCTTGGCTTTTTTAACTACGAATTCTTCTTCGCCCGCACGTTCGAGCGCATCAGATATCTCTTTCTCTGTAGCGCTGACTTTCGATTCCGTATATAAGGCGCGCTTGTAAAGGTGCCTTGAGAAAAGTTTCTTTGAAAACGGGGAAGAAGCTTTAGAATTTTGCAGCTTCAGGGAGAGCTCACCGTCGTCGCTCTCCATGAGCTCGCGGGGGTCAATCTCGCCGCTTTCTATCGCATAGGATACGGCTTTCTCGTACATCGCATCGGCTATGAGCGCCGTGTGATGCATATAGACCACGGTAAACATGAGGTATCTCGCGATAAGCATGGACTCCGCCACGTTTACATCATAATCGTTTACCGCTAGTTTGCCCTTGACGAGACGCAGTTTGTATTTGAGCCTGTGCTGGTCTATCACGCCGTAATTGACGCCGGTGTAGTATGCATCTCTGCTGAGGTAATCTATCCTGTCTGCGCCTAATGTGCCTGAAAATATTATCCCTTTGTCCTTTCCTTCGAAGTAGCGCATAAACGTGCTGAAGGAATGTTCTGAAGAGATAAGATCTTTTATGACTCCCGACTTTATTTTTTCTTCGCCGATCCTTTCGTGAGTGGTGTGAAGATACTTTAACAGTAGGGGATCGGAAGCGTGAGAGAAGGGCGCGTGGCCGAGATCATGAAGCAGAGCAGCGAGCGCAAGCTCCTCCTTATCAGTTCCATATATGTTGCGGTGCATCTCTTTTGTTATTCCCATCGTGCCAAGGGAATGGGTAAACCTTGTATGGGTTGCTCCTGGATATACCATGGAGGAGAACCCTATTTGAGAGATCCTGCGCAGGCGCTGGACTTCCGGAGTTTCTATTATTGACAGCTCCAGGCCGTTCGCTTTTATGTCTCCCAGCAACGGGTCCCTGATCCTAAACCCTCCTGACATTCTCGTTGAACCACCAGAATACAAGAATAAAGTTTGCAAGCAGTATGACATCAAGGGAGGAGCAGTATATGCATATCTTGCCTATTTCGGCCATGGAGGCTATGGAGTAGGCAAGCCCTGCCATACCAAGCGCAGACCAGACCCGAAGACTCTTCCTGAATCGTGCCGCTATAACTATTGCTATTGCAAACCAGCCAAACGCGTAAAATGAAAGAGGAACGCCGAATACCCTGGAGAAGCTGCTCGTGAGCACCGTTTCGCAGTTTACTAGGGAGCTTGAGCTTGAGGGACAGAAAAGAGCGCTCTCGTTAAAGCTTACATATACGAGATATACGGAGATCGCAAGGCCGAGTGCTAGCAGCACTAGCAGAACCTTTACACGCTTTTCTGTTTCCATGCAACGCCTTATTTACGTTTTCCAGCTTTTGAAGCGCTTATGAATTTTGATATTATTGCGTCAAACGCGCTTCCTTTCGGCTTGAGCTCGTACTTTACCTGCACTATGGGCTTGTCTATGCTAAGCATCCTTCGCAGGTCGGTGGGAGTTGCTGATATCACCACATCGCAATCTACTCCGTTTATCGTATTCTGGAGATCCCTTATCTGCTTCGGCGAGTAGCCTACTGCAGGCAGCTCGTTGCTTAGCCTTGGATACTTTTCAAATGTCGCCTTTATCGTACCGACTGCGTGCTCCTTGGCGCTTACGATTTCCTTGGCGCCGAATTGGTTCGCGGCTACCGTTCCTGCGCCGAACTGCATGCCGCCGTGAGTTATTGTGGGGCCATCCTCAATGACAAGCACCCTCTTGCCTTTTATTATACCGGGATTATCAGGCATTACTATCGAATCGGCATATTCTATTTTTGCCCTTGGGTTGATGCGCTTAAGATTGCCCACTACCTGCCGCACCTGCTCTTCCGTAGCGGAATTCACCTTGTTTATCAAAAGCACATCTGCCATGCGTGCAACTATCTCTCCTGGATAGTACGAAATTTCGTTGCCCGCGCGCAACGGATCTGCAACTGTGATCATAAGATCGGGCTTTATGAAAGAAGCGTCGTTGTTGCCTCCATCCCATATAACTATATCTGCTTCCTTCTCTGCCTGACGCAGGATCTTTTCATAGTCCACACCTGCATATACTACGAAGCCATTTCTTATGTGAGGCTCATAATCCTCGCGCTCCTCTATTGTTGTGTGGTACTTGTCAAGGTCCTTAAGTGTTGCAAAACGCTCCACGATCTGGTCCTTTAGAACCCCGTAAGGCATCGGATGCCTTATGACTACGGCACGCAGCCCCTTTTTCCTGATCAGCAGGGACACGTATCGCGAGGTCTGGCTTTTTCCTGAGCCCGTCCTTACAGCACATATTGCGATTACAGGCTTGCTCGATTTCAGCATAGTCTTTTCTGGAGCGACAAGCCAAAAATCTGCGCCGCTCGCATTCACTATCGAGGCTTTTTCCATCACGCTTGCGTAAGGAAGATCGCTATATGCCTGGATGCAGACATCTGCCTTAAGCCGTTTTATAAGCGAGGGCAATTCAGATTCGTCGTATATCTTTATCCCTTTTGGATAATACTTGCCGCTGAGCTCCTTGGGATAGATCCTTCCCGAGATGAAAGGTATTTGCGTGGCTGTGAAAGCCACTACGTTGTAATTAGGATTGTCTCTGAATAGAACATTGAAATCGTGGAAATCGCGGCCTGCCGCTCCAAGAATTATTACCCTTTTCGCATCCTTGTTCAGAAGATTTACACTTGACATGCTACCACTATTGCATATTTTTTCTGAAAGCTTATAAAATAATGACCAAAGAAAAAGTTTTCAAAG
>JAKATY010000003.1 GCA_021827955.1 Microcaldota archaeon
GGGAACTTCTCGGAGACGAGATAATAGATAAAATAGAGAGCAGGGAATGAGCAAGAGGCATTGCATCTTAATATGAATTAATGGAATTGGCGATGACATGGATGTGGTAGGATTGTGCAGCACTTGCGGCAAACCGGCCAAAAACAGCTGCAAGATGTGCGGCAGGATATTTTGCGACGACCATTTCGACAAGAAGCTCGGCATCTGCAACTCCTGCAAAAGAGGCAGGACACTGAGCACGAAGTAGGCTGTTTTGGCCTTAGCTTAATTCTTTCAGCAATCCTTCCAGGGCATCGCGGTAATTCCCGCTGCCGAAATGCACGCTTATGCCGAGCCTGCTTAGCATGCCCTGCATGTCAGAACCGGCACCCGCTGCGATTACATCGCTTATGTTGTGCGCGCGCATGAACTTCGCTATGCTTGCATGATGAAGGCCTTCCTGTTCGGTCTCGTGCGCTTCGCCCCATTTCACATCAATTTCCTCTGCCTTTTCGGGCTTTCCTTTGTCAATTTGGACTATCGCAACCCGCGGCGCCCGGCCTATCCCTGTAAGAAGGCCCGCCTCGTCTATAGCTGCAAGCACAATCCTCTTGCCGCTTCTGCTTGAAGGATTTTCCATGATATCGCCATGCAATATTGCATGCTGATTGCCGGGGCAAGGAATAAAGACGCTTCCTTAGTTTTCACGACTACCCTGTAAACTGCAATACTTTTTTAATTCTTTATAGAGCAAGAATAGTGAGGTGAGTCCGTGTTTGAACTAAAGATAGATGACGCTAGGTATTGGAAAAATTGCGTAGACGCTATAGGAAGCCTTGTAGACGAAGGCGCTTTCAACATTTCAAAAGAGGGGGTATCTCTCAAGGCAATGGACCCTTCAGGCATAAGCATGGTCTCATTTTTCATACCAAACAAGGCGTTTTCAAAATACAACGTGGAGAAGGAAACCATGGTTGGGCTAAACTTTGACACCCTTGTGAAGGTGCTTGCAAGCTCGGTGGGCGGAGAGCAGCTGGTAATGAAGGACTCAAACAACAAATTCCTTTTGGAGTTCGTGGGCCAGGGCAGCAAGAGAAGGTACAGGCTGCCCATGATAGAGGTGAGGAAAGAGCCGGAGAAGGAGCCAAAGATCGATTTCGAGTCTTCGGTAGAGCTGAAGAGCGATGCGCTCAGGGAGATGCTGAAGCACGCAAACCTCATGTCCGCATACATAGGGTTCAAAGCGGACAAGAACATGTTTTCAGTAATGGCTAAGGGCGATGCCGGAGACCTGGAAGAGGAGCATGAAGGGAGCGGGGAGATGGTAAAGAAAATCGAATCGCAGAAGGCCTCTTCCGCGACATTCAACCTTGACTACTTGACAAAGATAGTAGGAGCAGCGCCTGCAGACTCTACGGTTTCCATACACCTCAAGACCGACGAGCCAATGAAGGTAGACTACAAGATAGGGGATGCGAACGTGCTTTACTTCCTTGCGCCGTACATAGAAAGCTGAAGAGCGCAAGGGAATCGTGCAGGTGTGACGATGACCGAGTCAAAAACAAAGGATAAAAAAATAGGGGCTGCGATCGTAACCGTATGGGTATTTCCCAATAAGAAAGAGGAGAAATCTGAAACGGGCTACGATGCCAAGAAAGCCAAAAAGACCTTGCGAACTGATTCGCAAGCATAGATATTGCCATTGACTTGAAATAAGGGACTGAAATTCCAAAATATCTAAGGTAGGACAACCGGCACTGCAGGAGGACAAATGCGTGCCCTGCTTTTTTTATGCAGCTTAAAGGTAGATAAACAGAGCAGGAGTTAGAAAAAGTTAATAATTTGTTCGTTGCAGTAATTATTGGCGATTAGATGAGACTTCTTGTGTTTGTTGCTCCGAACGATTTCAAAGATGAGTCGCTCGACATGGTGAAGATGTTCCTTGAGAGGTGGAAGGTAGACAACGTGCTGACAAGCTACAGCAAGAAGGATTGCGTGGGCTATCATGGCGCAGTCTACACGCCGCAGCTCAATACAAACAAGGTCGACCCTTCCGAATACGATGGGATAATACTTGTTGATGGGAAAGGCATAGACACGTACAAGCTCTATGAATTCAGGCCTTTGCTCGACCTCGTAATGCAGTTCAGCAACAGCGGCAAGCTGGTCTGCACCATAGGCAACGCAGCGCGGATAATCGCAAGGGCGAATGTCATTAAGGGAAAGAAGATCGCGAAGCCCGAGGACGAGGAGACAAGGAGGGCAGTAGTGCTCTTCCACGGCGTGCCGGCTGAAGACAGGTATGTTGCCGCGGACAACATAATGACGATAAGCACAAGCGATGACATAGAAAACGCGATGCCGAGCCTGCTCGAAAGGATAGGAGTGAAATAACAGCGTAAGCCTTAAAAGGAAAAAGCAGGATAGCGCTTCGCTAGGCCAATCGCAAGCGGTAATTCATTGAAAGGCAGCACTAAGAGCCTGATAAGGCAAATAGCAAAAGAGAGGATAGGGATACTTTTAGGCCTTGCCGAAAAAGAAAAGGACCCTTATTCCGAATACGCGACTTATTATGTGAAGCTCGCGATGAGAATCAGCGAGCACTATAAGATAAGCATAGACGACAGAAGATACAGGATATGCAGGAAGTGCCACGCACTGCTAATCCCTGGAAAGAACGCCACGGTAAGGCTGAGCTCAAACGGGTATGCGGCTTATAGGTGCGCAAGATGCGGAAGCGAGGTGCACCTGCACTATGCTAGAGGACTACCTTCCAAGAAGGCGCTTTAGCCCTTCGGCCTCTTTTGCATCGAGCGCATTCTTCGTTTTAAAGTTGAAATCGCGGCTCTCTCCCTTGTATCTTGGTATTACGTGTATGTGCGCATGCCAGATTATCTGGCCCGCCGGAGCGCCTATGTTCGCACCGATGTTTATTCCGTTTGCATTAAGCTTTTCTTCCGCTGCCGTGGCGAACTCCTTTGCCTTCAAGAACATGTGAGCCACTATGTCATCTGGAGCAGACAGAATGTCGTTGTAGTGCTCGCGCGAAATGACTAGCATGTGCCCCTTGGATATTGGGAACTTGTCAAGTATTACAAGGCATTTCTCGTCGCGGTATAGAATCGTGCCTTCCGCCTTGCCTTCTATTATCCTGCAGAATACGCAGTCGTCCATGCATGCACCCGAATCATGGCTGTATCCAGTCTATTTCATAATATTCGTAATCGCTTCCCGGCAGTTCTATGCGCCTTGCCTTGTAGTACGTTACTGCCGTCTCGCGGTCGGCTATCGCTATCACAAGCTCCAGCTTGAACTGCTTAGCCTCGTTTATTATTGCCGATAGCTCGCTTCCGCCTATGTACTCGTTCTCGCTGAGCGACAGCATCGCGTATTTTGGCTTGTCCTCTCCCGGCTTCTCTATGTTGCCGCCCTTCCTGTGGAACAGTACGAAGTCTATCGAGAGCTTTTTCTTCCTGCTCTTGCCCGGAATCGCAAGTATGAATGTTTTCCTTACCGAATGCGCTACGCGTATGGCCCTTGCCCATTCGGAGATCAGCATCTTTACGTCTCTTGGGAACACGTGCACTACGTGCTTGGAATGCTGCCAGTCGCCCCCTATCCTTACCGGATTCGCGCCTGGAAAATATATCCTGAAATGCGTGCCGAACTTGAAGCCTGTCTTCACCACATAGCCCTTGTTCCTCCAATCTGAGTATATCTGGTAGAGCTTGAAGAAATCTGGACGCCATTTCGAGGCGAGAGCAGAAACTTCCACCTTAGAGTAATTGGAAAGGGAGAGCATGCCGTTGTCCATTAGGAAAAGAGTCTCGAATATGTCGGTTTTGTTGAGAGTGCCGTGGCCGCTGACCTTGTAAGTCCCGTATTGGCCTATCCAGTACTTCTCGTAAAGCTCCCTGCCGGCTTCCGCATCCTCTATTATTGCAGTCATGTCCGCGGGAAAGAATGTTCCGGTTATCTTCTGTGGCTTTAGCCTGAGCTTGGAGGAAGGGTATTTCTTTACGGGCACCTGACCTTCGGGCTTCATTCCGGAGAGAAAAGGCTTGCCCTTTGCAATAAGGCCG
>JAKATY010000008.1 GCA_021827955.1 Microcaldota archaeon
GCCAAGAGCGTTGCAAACTTCGATCTATAATCTGCAACAGCGTAAAAATGCCTTATGGTATTTACTACAAGGTCTTCTTCTTTGCCTACAATTATTTTAGTCGGATCGCGCATGTGTCTTCTTGCTATACCTACTATTGCATCGGGCATCGTAGCAGATAGAAGAAGCGTCTGCTTCTCGCGCGGAGTAAGCGAAAGGATTCTCTCTATGTCATCTATAAATCCCATGTCTAACATCATGTCCGCTTCATCTAGCACCATGAATTGTATGCCATTGAGATTCAATGCACCGCGCTCTATCAAATCCAGTACTCTTCCCGGTGTGCCTACAACGACCGCAGGCCTTCTCCTCAACTCCTGCATCTGCACGTTAATGGATGCGCCTCCATATACTACTACCATCCCTTTTCCGTTTGCATCCACTTTCCTTGCCATTGTTGCTATCTGGAGCGCAAGTTCTCTCGTAGGTGCAAGCACCAAGGCGCTGGGACGTTCAGAGCGGTTCGCCTTCTCCAATATCGGTAGCATAAATGCATAGGTCTTGCCTGTTCCTGTCTTTGATCTCACTATCAGGTCTCTTCCTTGAAGTGCCGCTGGTATGGTCTTCTCCTGTACCTCTGTAGGAGTATCAAATCCGTTCCTGTGCAACAATTCGACGATTCTTGCGTCTAATCCTAATTCTGAAAATGTTACCATTACATTACCTTCTAAGCAAAATTAGTAGTTTAAACAAACAATACACATCTAAAATCTCCAATTTACAATTAGGTTTCAAACCTGTATCGACTACCGCATCTGCTTTGGTAATAAAGGCAAGTAATACATATTTATAACCTGCGTTTTGGCGTGTCTTGCTCTGTTTGTGCTGTTTGCCATGCAGATTAGCACATTTTTATTTTTGAGCCACACTCTTTTTGTAAACATTTATTAACTTGCACTGGTATTATTTCTTATGGGTGTTTAGATGCTGAGCAAAGCGTTTAGTGGTGAAATAAATTATCTTCAAATCCTTGACGAAAATGGAAATGCAGATGGATCTCAGGTTTCCCCAGGCATTACTGATGATCTTGCCGTGCAGATGTATAAATATATGAATTTTGCAAGAGCTCTGGATGCAAAGACCCTCAGCTTGCAAAGGCAGGGCCGTGCGGTTACATATGCGCCTTTGGTAGGAGAAGAGGCAACGCAGATAGGCAGTGCAATGGCGATGCGCAAAGCAGATATTTTCGTACCAAATTTCAGGCAGCATGGTGTTTACCTTGTAAGAGGGCTTCCACTTGAGCTATACTTCATCTATTGGCGCGGCTATGAGGAAGGGGGCGCCATACCGCAAGAGGTAAACGGTTTTCCTGTAATAGTTCCGGTAGCTTCACAAGTGCCTCATGCAGCAGGCATAGCCTTCGCGCAGAAATACAAAGGCACCGGTAATGCAGTGGTAACCTATGTGGGTGACGGTGGAACTTCAGAAGGCGATTTCTACGAGTCGTTGAATTTCGCCGGAGTTTTCAAGGTTCCGCTCGTAACAATAATAGAGGATAATCAGTGGGCGATCTCCGTTCCAAGGAAAAAGCAGAGCGCGGCCGAGACCCTGGCTCAAAAGGCGTTTGCTGCAGGAATAAAAGGGATGCAAGTAGACGGCAACGACGTTTTCGCTGTATACAAAGCCGTAAAGGACGCGATAGACTCCTCTGCCGAAGGTCCTACGCTTATAGAATGTGTTACCTATAGGATGAGCATGCATACAACTGCGGATGATCCGACAAAATACAGGACAGATGCCGAGCTCGAAGTATGGAAGAAAAAGGATCCGATAGATAGGCTCAGGAAATATCTTTTGTCCAAAGGCCTTTGGGATGATTCTAAAGAAAAGGAAATGCAGGACGAGCAGGCTTCAACGATAAATGACGCGGTAAAGAAAGCTGAAGAATTCAAGGCCGATCCTGCAAGCATGTTCAAGAATGTCTACAGCTTCATGCCCGATGTGCTTCAGGAAGAGCTGGATGATGCGGAACAGAACAATTTCTGGCAGGAAAGCCAAGATGCTGCATAGTTGGTGGTAATATGCAAATGAATATGGTAAGCGCTATAAACAGCGCACTTGAATTGATAATGAAAGAAAACAACGATGTAGTGCTGCTTGGTGAAGATATAGGCATTGACGGCGGCGTATTCAGGGTGACTGACGGTCTGCTCGCAAAATTCGGAGAAAAGCGCGTGATAGACACTCCCCTTGCCGAATCCGCAATAATAGGTACGTCTATAGGCATGGCGCTTTCGGGCATGCATCCTATACCAGAGATACAGTTTGCAGGCTTCATGTATGAGGCGTTTGCGCAGCTCATAAATCACGCATCAAGATATAGAAGCAGATCGCGTTCCAGGTTCACGGTCCCTATGACAGTAAGAGTGCCAGTGAGCGGAGGGGTAAGGACTCTGGAGCACCATTCGGAAAGCCCCGAGGCATTCTATTCGCATGTCGGCGGTCTCGTAGTCGTGGAACCTTCCGGACCTTACGATGCGAAAGGCCTGCTTATAAAGGCATCAAAAATGCAGGATCCGGTGATATTTCTTGAGCCTACAAAGCTGTACAGGCTTTTCAAGCAGGACGTGCCAGAAGACTCATACGAGATTGAAATAGGCAAGGCCAATGTAGTAAGAGAAGGTGACAATCTTACTATAGTAACTTATGGTACAATGCTGCCCCTGGTAAAGAGCGTAGTGGAAAAGAAGGGCGTTTCAGCCCAGATAGTAGATCTGCGTACAATAAACCCGCTTGACGAGAAGACCATAATAGACAGCGTGAAAAAGACGGGCAAGGTAATGATAGTGCATGAGGCGGTGCTCAGCTTTGGTGTGGGTGCAGAGATAGCCGCGCGAATAGCGGAAAAAGCAATATACGATCTTGATGCACCCGTGTTGCGCGTGGCATCGAACAGCTTTCCATATCCGTTTCCTGGCTATGAGCAGTACTATATCCCAAACGAGGTCAAGATCTCAAAGGCTATAGACAAGCTTCTATCTTCGTGATTATGTGAAGGAAATAAAATTTGTTGATGTCGGAGAAGGAATAACGGAAGGCCATTTGCAGAAATGGCTTGTAAAAGACGGCGATATGGTGAAGGAAGACCAATCGCTCGCGCAAGTGGAAACCGACAAGGCAGTAGTGAACGTGCCCTCGCCAATAGACGGCAGGATACGCATAATGATAAAGGAAGGCAGCGACCTGCATCTTGGAGATCTCCTTGCGTATATAGGAACTGATCAGGAGCTGGGCACCGTGGCGGCCCAGGCAAAACAAGCTCCAAGCGCAGCTTCCGCATCGCAAGCCCCTTCAGTGCAACCAGCGGCCCCTTCTGCTTCGCCTTCTGCAACCGTTTCTGCATCCTCTTTGGCTCATGGCGAGATAATAGCAGCACCTTCGGTGCGAAAGCTCGCCGAACAGCTAGGTATTGATCTTTCTTCTGTCCACGGAAGCGGCCCTCGCGGAAGGATACTTGAGAGCGATGTTAACGCTGCTTCTTCAGCATCTAAGCCACAATCGCAGGCTGCAACTTCTACCACAACGCATGTTGCTGCCTCTTCCGCTACTTCGTTCGCATCCACAGAGGAGAAACATAAGGATGAGATAGAGCGCGTTACCTTGTCGCAGACAAGGAAAGCAATAGCCCGCAATATGGAGCTCTCATGGACCATACCGCGTGCCACGCACATGGATATAATAAATGCGACTTCATTGTTTGAGATAGTAGAAAGGGAGAAAAAGAAGACCGAAGCCGATTTCGGGGTGAAAGTAACCTTCCTGCCTTTCATAATAAAGGCGACTGTAGAAGCACTTAAGGAAAATCCCCATTTCAACGCGAGCTACGATCGCGACAATCTCCAGATACTCGTAAAGAAATACTACAACATAGGCCTTGCCGCAGAAGCTCCTGATGGACTTAAGGTAGTGGTAATAAAAAATGCTGACAAGAAAAGCATAATAGAGATAGCCAAGGAGATAGAGGA
>JAKATY010000010.1 GCA_021827955.1 Microcaldota archaeon
AAAATTTTATATGAGATCAGATAGAGAAGATACTAGAGGAGGATTCAAATGCAATTTTTAAAGATGGAGGCACAATGGAGGAATTTATGGCAGGCAACGGATTCGCGTATTTTGGAGGGGACATAAGATTATTCGTTTCTGACATAGAGCAGAGGAAAGAGATAAACTTCCTATGTTTGATGTATGTAGGCAAGTCCTTTAACCACTTGGAGTCGCCATATAGGAATCCGGATCTATCATTTTTGGTTCTGATAAGCAGGTTGAACACGTTTGCCCGCAGGATTGAGGAGTTAACAGGAAAAATGGCCAAAATAACTATTGCCACAGAAAACGGGCTATTTGACAGATATGTGCTTGGTACAAGCGTTAAGACATCAAACAAGATGGTCCTTCAGGCAAAAAGACTGGCAAGGCTGTTCAATCTTGAAAAGATAGAATTCAAATCTCTTTCCAGTTTTCTTCCAAAAAATTTTGTCCGGTTGGCTGACGAAGAGCTCGACAAGCTTACTAAAGCGCAAATTTCAGGGAAGAATAAAGAGCTCGGAGGGGTGTTTGATGTGTTATTGCTATCTTCTCCCACAAAATCATTTGGGCAAGCCGTGCGTATTTATTCAGACAGGAAATTGCATAGGAGAATAGAAAAATGGGCGTTTAGTGCATCGCTTAAATATTTGGCATTCACAAAAGCGCGATACAGTATAGATTTCTGGAAAAAGCTGGCTGAGAGATATATTAGGAGCAGCGTGAGCCCAAAATCAGGTATACTAAATTTCAAATACAACATAGGCAGGGTGGCACCGCTTCACGGAGTGGCAGTCATAGGGAAAAGTGGGGTAAGCACCGAGCGCTTTTATGATTTGGTCAAGCAATGTAAGGATAGCGGAAGGATAAGCCTGTTTAGATTCGACAATATGCCTTTCTTCTTCAAGGCAGAGTGCAAAAGGTAAACATCGATAAGAGGAATAACGTTAACGTTTGTGATGTAGAATAAGGCAAGAGAGCAGCGTAGCATGCGGTATGCTGCCGGATTGCGGCGAGCTTCATAGCTTGCCGCTTTCGCGCGTATAGAGCAGCATGTCTTCATACTTTCTGGACAGCTGGCTCGCCCTGGTGCCGTAAATCATCTTTACTCCTTTCTTGTGCGCCAGCTCGACAAGCCTCTGGGTTATTATCCCGTCAAACACTATCGCAGCGACGTCAGGCGTGTCCTGTACGGCTTGTATGAGCTCGCTTATGGGCTTCTCGGCTATGAGGCTGTTCTTCGAATCGTAGAGCCTGCCGCGAAGCCTGTTCTTCAGCTCATCTAGTGCGCTTATCAGCGCTTCAGAAACGCTTATGTAGGATTCAGGCGACATCTGTATGCTTGGCAAGCTTTCTATTCCGGTTGTAGTAGGCTCGGAAGCGCTGTTTTCGCTCAGGTCCTTTATTCCAAGATCTCCGCTCTTTCCGAACGAGTTGCTGCTGCGCTCCCTGTAAGCTTCATTTTCGCTTTGCCTATTGTGTGAGAACATGTTGTCCCTTATCTCTGAAGGGCTTGGTACGTGCTCTTCGGCGTGCGAAGCTTGCTGGATGGGCTGTCTTGCAGGCGGCTGCTGCTGGCCCTGAGCTTGTGATTGCGAAGGCGAAGGTGAAAATGAGCGCTGTGGTCTGCCGAATGAGTTCCTCTGCTGCATGTTTGTGCTTGGCTGCACTGCTACCTCCTCCCGCCCGTGCCTTTGCGGTTCTGCAGGGTGAAAAGGCGGTTGCTGATGATTGCCGATCCTGCTGCCTCTCGACATCACCTGCTCTATAGGTGCACGCGAACGCAGCGCCTTGATAATCTCCTTTCTTGTGAGCTCCTCTACTTCCTTGCCGTCTGGCGCCCGTGCGAGAAAATCTATCTCGGCAACGTTCATCACGCTGCGCAGTATAAGCTCTCCGCCTCTATCCCCATCAACAAACAATGTAACATCTTTGGTGTTGCAAAGAGATATAATGCTCGGGGGCACGGTACCTGAAGCGCCTCCCACAGCAATGCAGTTTGTTATATCGTTCCTCAGAAGGTTTACCACGTCCGCCCTGCCTTCGACAAGTATTAGTTCTGTACTCTTGTCTATATCAGGGCCTGCGGGAAGCTTTTCTGGGCCGTAGGTTGTTATCTCGCTCAGCTTTACATCGGACTCCACTAGCTCGCTGAGTTCCTTGCTGTCGGGAAGCTCCGTCTCGAGAAGGGTCTTGAGGAGGGACTTTGCCCTAGATATTATCTTTGCCCTCTTTTCGCTTCTCGTGTCAACTACTTTTTCTATCTTGAAAGAGGTCTCAAACGGTCCTACTCTATCTACCGACTCTATTGCAGATGCCAGTATACAGGTCTCCACCCTGTTCAATGATGTCGGAAGCGAAAGCTTGCCGTAGGTCTTGCTCTCCGAGGTGCCGCTTTCTATCTCTATCCTGCCTATCTTGCCATTCTTCTGAAGTTCACGAAGATCCAGATCGCCGCCAAGCAATCCTTCAGTCTGTCCGAATATTGCGCCTATTATGTCGGGCTTATCCACCATTCCGCTTACTTCAAACCTTGCCTCTATCATGTATTTTACAATGTCTACATATGACTTAGCCATTAAATCAACTTAAGGAAAAGCACTTTAAAGCACGGCTAAAGCTACCTGCGCACCAGACTGCAAAATATTGCCTGAGATAGGTGATATTTTGTACTTTTTAATAAATGTCATAGGTAACATAAAGCATCATCATGCAAGGCTTTTCCCTATTTAGTAGTAATAGGAAACAATATAAAAAGGTTGTGCAAATTGCTTTGTTTGCCTTGGTATATTTTGCGCGAGTAGGGCATACACTCTTTCGCAACCGATTGCTTTGAATGCGCTATGCTGCATTTTTATAGATTTTTAAACAAAAGGTAGTGCTAATGGTGTTGAATTGCGCTTAGAGAGGAACAGGATTGTGGTTTTAGTACTGCTTGCAGCAATCTTGGCAGCGTATTTTGTGGTAACTTTCACGGGCTTTTACGGCCCGGTGGGACCTGATGAGCAGTATTACAGCTTATACGGCCATGTATTGGCTACTCAAGGCTTCAGGCCGCTGATGAACGCAGGCATTGACAGCTTAAAATATTTCGTCTATGGGGGCATTGCGCTGTTCTTCAAACTGCTCGGAGCTAGCAATTTTACCGACGTTTTGTATGATGCGATATTGTATGGCATTTCAATAATCATTCTTTTCATAGCCGGCAGCAGGCTAAAAGATTACAGGACAGGCTTAATGGCAGCTGTGCTGTACGCATTCTTTCCTCTAGGCATAAATGTTGTATCGGGAGGTGGAGATGATCCCGTAATGGCGTTCTTCGCCGCGCTCTCGATGCTTATGCTGGTATACGCTATATACTCAAAAAGTAGCAGGCTCAGATATTCATCGGCTTTCCTGGCTGGATTTGTGGCTATGCTGGGCATACTTTCCATTTCTGAAGAGATATTGGATCTTTTGCCTATTGTGCTGGTTTTGGTGTTCGTAACGCTGAAGGGCATAAGCAACGGGAAATCTCTTGGATACTTTAAAGAGCTGTTAATGGCGCTGGCAGGCATCGTGGTTGCTGTAATTGTTATATTGGCTTTCAGTTATTTCGCGTTTGGAAACCCATTTTATGTCCCTACAGCAATATTGGGATGGTATAGTCCGGCAGTGCAGCAAAATCTTGTGGGTTTAGCTGCTCCATCTCCGATATACGGCTTGATACGGTATACTTTTTACATGTTTCCGATAGGCAGCAATAGTGGTGTCGCTATGCTGGGCATCGCAGAAACGGGCTTTTACTTCTATTTCGCGGTGATTGCCGGCATATTCGCGCTCGTTTGGAAAGACAAAAAAGCTGCAATTCCGGCGCTTTGGCTTGTATCGATTTTCCTGTACCTCTGTTTCGGAACAATGAGTTTGAGCAAATATTTACAGATAAATAGAGGGATACCTGAAATAAGATATTTGATGATAATGGCG
>JAKATY010000055.1 GCA_021827955.1 Microcaldota archaeon
GATGCTTTCATGTCAGCGCTTGCAAACTCCATTACTATGCCCGTGTAATAGTCTATGCCCCTTACTATAGCCAAATCCACTGCAATGTCCCCCCTTATCTTATAAAGAGGCAAAAGCTGAAGCGTGTCGCTTAGCTCCTTAACGCATTTTTCATCTTTTGTAACGCTTTTGGCGAATTCGATCTTCTCCTCATTTGTGCCCTGTTTAGATATGAATGATATGATTTGGTCCATCTCGCTTTTGCCTACTTCCTCTTTTTCTAGCTCTTTGCTTATGCCGTCTATGCCTATCCTGTCGTACTTGTCAATTATCCGCATAATGCCAGTGTGCTTTGCTTTTTCTATACCTATTGCATTCAGAAAAGCATTGAGTATTTCCCTGCTGTTTAAACGTATCTTGTATTCCACCCCTATTTCGTCAAAAGCGGTTGCAACTGCCGCAATAACTTCCGCGTCTGAAATCGCACTCTCGCCTCCCACTATATCCACATCCGCCTGCGTGAACTCTCTGTACCTGTTCTTTTGTGGTTCTTCTTTCCTCCACGCTTTCCCTATGTAATACCTCTTAAATGGCATAGGCAGCGATTGGTGCATTGCAAGATACCTGGCAAGCGACACTGTGTGGTCGTAGCGGAGCGCAGCGTTTTCATCCTTTATCTCGTATATCTGCTTTCCACCTTCATCCCCTATGCCTCCTTTCGCAGCTAGCACGTCAATATGCTCGAAAGAGGGCGTGTCAATATTGATGAATCCAAACCTTTGGTATATCCCTTCCACTTTCTTTATTAGCTCGTTTCTGAAGAGCGCCTCGTTCGGCATAAGGTCCTTTACTCCTCTAGGAAATGGTATCTCTGGCATGTAATACAACTGCACAGGCGTTTGATAATAATAGGTTTAAATGAAAAAGTTTAATATAATGCCTTATGCATGAAAATCTCTATCAGTAAAGCACAAATCCAGAAATCATGCTTTAAGCGTGGAGAAGCAACAGAAAAGAATCAAAGATTGCCATCTATCCATTTTTTAAGATATGCTTTTGGCACTGCACCCACGTTAAGCGCTTTCATGGCGCCGTTTTCTATTAGAAGGGTTGTAGGTATGCTCATTATATTGAACTTTCTAACTATCTCCTCATTCTCATCGGCGTTGGTCTTGTAGAATATAACCTTGCCTTCATACTCCTTCGATGTCTCTTCTATTATTGGGGAGTACATCGTACAAGGGCCGCACCAAGGTGCCCATACGTCAATAATTACGGGTTTCTTCGACTTAAGTACCTTCTCCTCAAATTCCTTGTCTGTAAGTTCTTCTATAGCCATTTTTACCACATGCTTACAAAGCAAAACCTACCCGAACAATTAGGAAACGGTTACGCCCTGATCACGTTACATAACCGCAATAAAACTTTATATTTCTTTTTGCGAATCACAGGAAAGCCAGGTAATCCTTTGCCTTTTAATCGTCAATCTCGATCCTCGCTAAAAAGGTATATAATTGTATGCGACTACGTATATTTACACAGTTAGTCTGAAGAGTGAAAAAGTCGCAGCACTACAAAAATAGATAAGTTTAACCCTTCTTAGAGATACTGTTCAAAAGTGATAGTCTTATGTCAGAACATGCGAAATCCGAAAGCATCGAAGAGTATATGGCGCACAAGGCGGAACTGATCAATAAAACGATAGAAAGCTACCTAAACAACGTCAAAGATCCGCGTTTTCTTTCGTTTCTAATACAAAGAAGCGGATATGCATTCGATCCCAAGGCGATAGAAAAGGCGATATTTGACCCAGCAAATTATCTGCTAAAGGCAGGCGGCAAGAGATGGAGGCCTGTTATTATGCTTGAACTTGTAGAAGCGTTGGGCAAGGACCCCGATTATTACATGGAGTTCTCTATAATACCCGAAGTAATACACAATGGTACATTGATACATGATGATATAGAAGACGGAAGCGACATGCGGAGAGGCATGGAAGCGGTACACAAAAAGTACGGGCTTGACATAGCATTAAATCTTGGAGATTTTATGTTCTATTTCCCTATAGTCGCGCTTCTGGATAGCGATAAACTAAGCAACGAAACGAAAATGAAGGCGCTTGAATCTTACCAAAGAAACATGCTGAAGATTGCAATAGGTCAAGCAACAGATCTTGCATGGCATTCTGGGAAAGTCGATCTTAATAGTATAGATGAAAGCAAGTACTTTCAAATGGCATATTCAAAAACCGGAGTTCTTATTGGTTTTGCGGCAGAGCTTGCAGGCATACTTTGCGGCGCAAGCAGCGAGGTTCAGAAAGCGCTGAGCTTGTTTGGGTCAACAATAGGAGTGGCATTCCAAATATCAGATGACATACTGAATTTAACACCAAGCAAGCTTTCTGACAACAAAGGGGGCATAGGTGATGATATTACAGAAGGCAAGGTTACGCTGCTGCTCCTCAACGTGTTGAAAGAAGGAGACGAAAAAGACAAGAAGCGCTTGCTAGAAATAATAAGCATGCATACTAAAGACAAGGCCTTGATAGAGGAAGCAATAAGTATAATTGCTAAATACGATTCTATAAACTATGCAAAAAGAAAGGCAAATGAATTGCTTTCAAAGGCATGGGCTGGTGTGTCACCGTCTCTGCCAGAATCGGCGGCAAAGGAGCGCATAAGGAAAATTGTAGAAATATTTCTTGACAGAACTGTATAGCTAAAAACCCAAAAGCGAAGATGATCCTATGGAAACTGAAAATCTGCCAACAACCTTCAAGGATTTTGTAGAGCGATACAAGGAAAAGGTATACTCTACAATAGTAAGCAATCTGCCAAATCTCGAACCCAAAGAATATTCCGATATAGTTAGGGTATACATAGACAGGAAAGGTCAATACCGAAGGCCTTCGTATGTGATACTTGGCAGTTTGCTCTATGGGGGCAGCGATGAAGAAGCGATACTACCTGCGGCTGTACAGCAGCTTACTGAAGACTATTTTCTCATACATGACGATATTATGGATAAAAACGAGGAACGAAGAGGGGGAAAGGCCGCGCATGTTCTCTATGGCGTTGACGCTGCGATACTTGGAGGGGATACGGTGCATGCGGTTAGTTGGTATACCGCAGTAAAGGCTTCGCATGCATTAGGTCCAGAAAGGGGAAAAAGGTATTTTGAGAAATTCAGTGACATAATGTTCACTACGCATATGGGCCAATATAAAGATATAAAGTTAGGTAGCAAGGAGGACATAACCAAATTTACCCTGGAAGAATATTACTCTTCGATACATGCAAAGTCGGCATATTATTCTGTTTACGGTCCATTGCAGTGCGGCGCAATAGTAGCAAATCAGCCTGATGAAGTTATAGAAACAATAAAAGAATATGCCACTCCGGTGGGGAATGCATTCCAGATAAAAGATGATATACTCGATTGCGTTTCCACTTCTGACAAGCTTGGCAAATCGATAGGCACTGATATAATGTCGAACACAAAAACGATTATCTTATGGCACGCGGTGCAGAATGCGTCGGCCGCAACGCTTGAAAAGCTCAGGAAAATCTACTCCAAAAAACCTGGAGAAAAAACGGCTGAAGAGGTCGCATGGGTCATCAACACATTCAAAGAGCTGGGTTCTATAGATTATGCCGAGAAAACAGCACTTTCAATGGTACAGGAATCTATCGACAAGTTCAACAAGAATACCGCATTCATAAAAGATCCGAAAAT
>JAKATY010000049.1 GCA_021827955.1 Microcaldota archaeon
GGAGCACATAAAGGAGATGGTAAGCCTTGTGGGCGAGCTTGAACGGAAGGGATACACCTACAGGATAGACGACGGCATATATTATGACAGCTCAAAGTTCAAGGACTATGGGGCGCTGACAGGCATGAATTTCGAGCAGCTGAACCATTACCTGATATTCGGCGAACGTGTTGAGACGGTTCCAGGCAAAAAGCATGTGACGGATTTCGCGCTGTGGAAATTCTCCCCAAAGGATGCGAAGAGGCAGATGGAGTGGGACAGCCCGTGGGGCGTAGGGTTCCCCGGATGGCACATAGAATGCTCGGCGATGTCGATGAAATACCTTGGCGAGACCTTCGATATCCATACAGGGGGAGTGGACCACATACCGATACACCACACGAACGAGATAGCGCAGAGCGAAGGCGCTACGGGCAAGAAGTTCGTGAATTACTGGATGCATAATGAGTTCGTCCTCGTAGACGGGAAGAAGATGGCGAAATCCGCTGGGAATTTCTTCACGCTTGACGATCTGCTGAAGAAAGGATATGCATGGAGGGACATAAGGTACCTGCTCATTTCCGTGCATTACAGGAGCCAGCCGAACATAACGGACAAATCCCTTGAGGGCGCGGGGGGCGCCGTGAAGAGGCTGTCTGATTTTATAACAAGGCTCGGCAATGCAGAGAGCATGAAGCCTGATGACAAAGAAGCGAAGCGCGCGATAGAGGAAGCGAAGGATTCCTTCATCAGATCCATAAACACAGACCTCAACATGCCCGAAGCATTAAAGGCAGTTTTCATGATGGTAAACACAGTGAATAAGCTCATAGATAGGAAGGGCCTTTCGAAGAGGGGCGCAAAGTCGGTGCTCAAGGCCCTACTATCGTTCGACCGCGTGCTGGGCCTCAGGCTCGACGAGTTTGCAGACATGGCCAATGGCAAGCTTGATCCCGTAGTGGAAAAGCTGGTAAAGCTCAGGAAGGAGGCGAGAAAGAATGGCAATTACGTCTTTGCTGACGAAATAAGGAAGAGGCTGAAGGATGAGTACGGGATAGATGTAGAAGATACAGGTAACGGCGAGGTCATAAAGAAAGCGGCAAATAACTAATTCGCAGCCTTTTTATACTTTTTTGATTTGGAGGGCAGAATTTTCACTTTTGCTTTCTAGAGATGTAATCATCTTGCCGCTAATCGAGTACTATTTATTCTTTCTACTTGATGGGACAGCGTACTGTAAGCTCTCGGCAAAAAAGCCAGATAGAAAGCTATTAATATTTTGTTATACTTGATATACATGTTATATGGTGGTTGTGTGAAGAGTGAGATGATAGTGATAAGGAATCCCGACAAGAAAGTATATAAAAAATTTAAGCAATTAGCTACTGAAGAAGATATGAGTATCGGCCAAGCAATAACGAAGGCTATGATCGCTTATATAGATAAACAGGCATCCCAGAAGCAAAAGGTAAACATAAAAAATCTGCAAAAACTAGAGGGTTTCATAAAGCCAGGCAAAAAAGTTACGTGGAGTGAGGAGATAGATAAATCTCTCTATGGCTGATTTTTGTGATAATCTTAGACACAAGCTTTATCGTATCTTATTGGGTAGAAATGGATATCAATCATGAAAAGGCGAAAAAGCTGTATAATAAAAAAATTAAGAATGGTTTCTTTGGCGAACCAGCCGCTACCGATTATATTTTTGATGAAACAATAACCGTTGTTTTTTATCGCACTAAGTCTTTAACGAACGCGGTTATCGCTGGCGACAACCTTGAACATTCCGTTCATATGATAGATATTGACGACCTTATTTTTAATGATTCCTGGAACTTATTTAAGTCTCAGAAAGATACGAAATTCAGCTTTACCGACTGCACAATAATCTCGACGATGAAGCTGTACGGAGTAAAATATGTTGCAACTTTTGATAAAGACTTCAGGAAAGTTGATGGGATAAAAGTTGTTGATTCATGATTGAATTGAACCTGATACAGTAATTCTTCCGCTCTCCCCTTTTTGTTTTATTGATGGTAATGGCATGGAGGGTGTACCTTCTAATGTGATCTACACGAGCAACTGGTATTTTGGATATAGCGCACCGTGAGCTTGGAGCCCAGTACTACTAGTATATAGTTTTGCTGCATAGACTCTATTGATCTGCTATGAGAATTGTCAGGGGAATAAACTGGATTGCAGACAGCATACCTGTTGCGCCTAGCGAGAGCGAGGCTAAATGGGTAACAACAAACCAGAGGAGAGTCTGGCTGGCAGGCCTGATGCGAAGAGAATATCCGCTGTCCACGCCTGCGCTGGCCCGTGGCTCTTCGGACATTAGTTTTACTTCAGGAGATACGCTTGTGCTTGCCACACACCCAAGGCCCTACGAGCAGTGGATTTACGATTCATTGAAGAGCGATATAATAGTAGTTGCAAAACCGTCGGAGATGCAGGCGGCAGAAGCACGATTGGAGAAAGAGAAAGCACTGGCATTGCAACGGAAGGCGCAGCTGAATATTAAGTTGGGACAGATCATCGCGACGCTTTCTGAATTGCATTCGAAGGGGCTGATAGACGCTGCAGTTGGCCGGGGTTCCTACTTCGACAGGAATGGCTATCCGTCAAGACGCGACGATATAGACATAATATTGCTGAAGGATAAGAGGCCTGACAGCCCAGAACGGCTGCGTAGTTTAAAGAAGGACATCAAACGTGTGATAGCGGGCGCAAAGGGAAATTTTGGAGCTAACTTGGTCGATTTCAACGAGCGTACAATAAAGAGGGCCAGCGACTCCAGCACCCAAATGTTCAGCTTTATTCTGCTATTTACAGAGTATAGGGGCTTGGGCCTGTATTACGAAAAGTATGTGCTTCGCACTTGTGTAGGCATAGAAGCGGCTGGAATGCCATCAGCAAGGTCGGAAAAGTTGGCCCTTGAAATGGCGAGGCGCATATGCGCAGATGAGAGGGAGAGGCTAATTAAGGATGGTAAGATGTCCATTTTCCCTAAAAGATAGGGCACTTTATTATATCTCTGCCTTCTGGCCAAACAAAAACAATATATATCTGCCTGGCTGCAGCATTATGCAGTGATCTCTTGCAGGCAAAAGAACAGTATGTGAATGACAGAATACTGGGTAGATTCCAAGAAAAAATCAAGGCTGTGAAAGATATTACGGATTTCTATAACAGCGCAGTGAGAGAAGTATGGAACGATTCCGAGAAGAGCTACATCGTTAAATTCTTATCGATGCCAGCAGGGAAATACAATGACCTGCTTTACAGAAAGTATAGCAGCGACATACCCTTTTGGAGGCGGGTCCTTGGAGACGAGACCGTAGTACATGCAGTCAAGCTCTTAGTGTTGTACTCGCACTACAGCCTGGGTTCGAGCCTTGCTGCACTGATAAACAGCTATGCGCTGGATGCTGACAGTGACAGCGTAGAAGGCCTTTACGCAAAATATTATGCACCTAACGCTTCGGCCAATGATATGCATGATATGTGCAATAACATAAGGGCAGAGCTGGGCCTTAATATACATAGGCGCTGAATTGCGCAATGCCAATGCAGCACGCGGCATATGAGGGTGCTGTGCCGCTTTCCGTAGCAATACTTATATATCTTTCTTTATAGAAATTATAGAGTGCATTTCTAGACCGCTTTTTCGGTTCTGATATTCCTGATGGTTTTTATGGCTGACATAACCAACGACA
>JAKATY010000064.1 GCA_021827955.1 Microcaldota archaeon
AGGAGATATACTCCAATGGTGAAGAAGAAGTTGTTGCCATATGAAGGTACTTCCTTTATGTAAAAGAATTCGAGCATGGACCGAAATTGTGATAGAATCCCCTGGTCCTTGTCATTTTCGTCATCTTCGGCCGGTGAGATACCTGAAGCGTTAGGTGCATCGTTGTCTGCCACAAATTACACCAAAAGTGTTTGAATGCTTACCTTTTAATCCTTAACGCAAGTTTGGGTTTCTGTTAATCTACTGTAATGGGGTAAGGATCGCTACCATACTGCACTTTATCTGAACAGCCCATCACAGCGCTGCAATTTAGGCAAGCTCGAACAAACTTCTGATCTATATGGATGGGATGACTTTACACTACTTTCTTACGTAAATATGGGCCCGAGGAGAATCGGACTCCTGCTCTTCACGTTGTCAACGTGACGTCTTACCATTCGACTACAGGCCCGTGCAATCATGTACCCTTCTGCAATACAATTTCCATCCCGTCTTTTGCCGCTTGGACGTTTTCAAAAACTTTTTTCGCCTCCTTAATTAGTGTTGCGGTGTTCTTATACCTTACGCTGAAGTGGAAAAGCAAAAGCCTTTTCGCCCCCGCGCTCTTTGCCACTTCTGCCGCTTCGCGTGCAGTAGAATGTTTCCTCTCAATCGCGAGCTTCCTATGTGCATCGGCAAACGTTGCTTCGTGTATCAGCAGCTCGACCCCTCGTGCCGCTTTCTCGACATCCTTTGAAGGCCTGGAGTCCGTAACATACGCGATTCTCATGCCTTTTTCTGTGTAGGTAACCTCTCCTATCCTGACAGTCTTTCCGTTCTTTAGCCTTATGCTCTTCCTTTTGAGAAGCTCTGAGAACATCCGCCCTTTTATGCCAAGGCTCCTGCATCTTTCCTTCATGAAGCGGAGCTTGTCGCGCTCTTTGAAAACATAGCCGTATGCCGGCACGGTATGGTTCAGCTTTATTGCATCTACGCTGAATTCCTTATCTTCAAATACCTCTCCGGCTTTTACAGGCTTGATTATTATCTTGTAACTTATTAGCGCTTTATCGAAATTGAGCAGCGCCGTTATCCCTTTTTCTTCTCCTTTCGGCACAAAAACGTAAAGCGGTTCTGTCCTCCTGTACAGCGCAAGCGTGCGCACAAGCCCTGCTATGCCTATGACGTGGTCCAAATGCATGTGCGTTATGAATATCGCTTTTATGCTCGAGATGTTTATGCCGTAGCGCATCGCCTGCCTTTGCGTGCCTTCTCCACAGTCAAAAAGCAAGGTTTTGCCTTCGTAAGTCACAGCTACCGAAGGCAGGCTCCTGCTCTTTGTGGGCACCGATCCGCTCGTGCCTAAAAATGTTATCTTTATCATTGGCTCTCCAGGCTTATTGTTACTGTTTTCTCTTTGAGGTTCAATTCTAATATCTTTATGTTAGGAAAAAGCGCCTGCAATTCCTCCTTGGTAATTCTTTTGTTGCTCCTCAGCGCAGCTATCAGCTCTCCGATCATTGTGCTGTTCTTGAAGATTTCCTCGCCCTCTTTCCTGTACGATGCGGCTTCTCTTGCCGCCTCCTTCAGCAGCTCTTTCTGTTTCTCGATGCTCTTTTCTATCGCTTTGGCCTCGTCGTTTTCCTTCTCCTTCGCCCTGGCGCTTTCAGCTCCTTCCTGCTCTGCCGCTTCATGGCAATATATGTCTAAGGCTTCCTGCAGGCTTCCCATCTTCTGCGCCTCAAGAGCTGAATACCTCACCATGCTGCATATGCTGTAGTCCACTACCTTGCCTTCTTTCCTGTAGACAAGCGCATCGGGCTTGTCCGCGCAGTCCTTGATTTTTGCCACCGCCTTCGCTATCTCCTTTATGCTCTTCTCATCAAGGCTCCCCGCACTTGCTTTAGGCTCGACTCCTGCGCTTGCCACTGCGTTTTCTATATACATTGCCCCCGCATTTATGGCTTTTGCAAGCAATGAAACAACTCCTATCTGTTTTCCCTTCGCCTTGGCGATGAGGTTTTCAACGCCGCTTTCGTTCAGCTCCGAAAGCTTCAGCGAGCCCCCACGCGGCGCGACATAGGCTTCTCCTATTCTTATAGACCTGTCCTTGAAGCTGATCGGCGAATACGTAAGCAGCACTTTCATTTCTGCATCCGCTATTATGAGATTCCCCTGCCCGAACATCTCTATTATTATGTTTATGACCGAGTCTCCCTTTTTAGCCTCTATTCTTATTATCCTGTCCTCATTCACCTGGCTTATTTGCTCTATTCTATATCCCATAATCCTTTTTCTCACAGCGATGTAGAAGTTTGAAGAAGGGTTCGCGCCTTCGACATAGCCTGTCAGATTAAGCGTCCTCTTGAGTATGCAAAGAAGATCCGCTTTCTCCCCCTGCCTGCTTACCTTGAAAAGAAACCTACCTTTTCCCAATTCGTAGAACTTGTCAAAATAGAATCCGGAAAGCTTCTGCTGCAGCTCGCCTATCAACGCATAAACTTCCGCAGAGGCTATCTCTCGCATAAAAAGACCTGCCAGCTACACATAAAACATGCGTGCCGCTTTTCAATGAAATGTATTTGGCACAGCTTTCATGTAAGGAAATGCTTTCCTTACTTGAGCTTTTTCGCGCCTTCCTCTTTGACTATTTTAGAAAACAGCTGCGCCTTTTTGCTTGCCGCCGAATTGCCCTCGAACACTGTGCCCACCTGTATTATGTCCGCGCCACCTGCAAGCGCGTTTTTCGCATCTTGGACTGTGGCTATGCCTCCCGCAGCGACAAGCGGTACGTTTATCTCGCTTTTTACCGCTGAAAGCATCTCTCTCGGCGCAGGGCCCGAATGCTGAATGCGCGGATTCGAACCCGTATCTACTATTATGATCCTGTTTCCAAGGTATTCTCCGGCAAGCGCAAGGTTTGCTGCGATTTTGGGCTTTTCACGAGGCACAAAATTCACGTCTCCTACCCATCCCACGGTGCCTCCAGGATATATTACTATATACCCCACGGGCAAAGGCTCTATCTTCATATGCTTTACTACTGGAGCCGCGAGCATCTGCGCCTGCGTTATCCAGTATGGATTTCTAGCGTTGAGCAGCGACATAAAATATACAGCATCAGCATACTTGGTAAGAGTGCTTATGTTTCCCGGAAACAGGACTAGCGGCACGTCTATCTTCTCCTTTATCCCCTTTGACACCATGTCAAGCAGCTCCCCCTGTGCGCCTATGCTGCCCCCAACGAGCACGAGATCTGCACCTCCCTTGACTACACTGTCAGCAGTTTTTATCGCTTCATCGACGCTCTTGTGATCAAGCGGGTCTATCACTGAAAAAAGCATTGCACCTTTTGTGCTCAATATCTCGTTTATGTACGCCTCTACCTTCCCTTTCGCCATTCTAATCTACCTTAACGTTTTTGAATCGTGCAATAGAAACACGCTCCAACCGGAATCTAAATAGAATTCAGCTCACTGCTTTATATAGATTTCTATGTCTCCGCATCAACGGCATCGCCAGTGCACATGCGCTTGCCTCCAAAGCACAAAAAGCCACGAGTTCGTCAATCGTGCGGTAT
>JAKATY010000060.1 GCA_021827955.1 Microcaldota archaeon
CTCAAAAAAGCCTGAAGAAAAAACGGCTGAAGAAGTAGAATGGGTCATCAACACATTCAAAGAGCTGGGTTCTATAGATTATGCCGAGAAAACAGCACTTTCAATGGTACAGGAATCTATCGACAAGTTCAACAAGAATACCGCATTCATAAAAGATCCGAAAATAAAGGAGCTAGCTCTTGATGCGCTCACGAATGCGGTAGTGCGCAACAAGTAGGCTGTTGGATCGTTGTTTTTAACATATGGCTAACCCAGAAGCAATTTCTATAATGCAGCATCCTATGAAAGAGTCGAATCGACTATCTGTCAACATGCACAAAACAAATAAATATTATTTTGAATCAAGTGTGTGTGGTAGAGTGGATGGATAAATCGGTTGACGAAAGCGTTTTTGACAACGTGCACAAACCGCAGAGTTACCTGGGCTTAAAAGACGGCGACTATAAACTTGAGACGTATTACAAAGTTTACAGGAGTAAGCAGGAAACCTTAACTATAAAAGGGCAGCATTACAGGTTAGCCCAAACGCTTCTTTATCTGGTGTTAAGCGCAGAAGAAGAGAGCACTAGGGCGAAAGGACTTCACACGGCATATTTGGAAAGCGATTTCTATACAGAAGAATACGTAAAAGCGCTTTATGGAATTCCCGAATCTGATAGGTTGCTGCGGCTAGATAATGCCGGATATGAATTTTACATAAGAAATATTAACAAAAAGTATAATATAAATGCCATGAGCTATCTAGATTTCTTAGCCAGGCTTGAGAAGGAACAGGCATTTTTGCTTCCAAAAATAAACTACAATATAGAAAATGTTTATATTGCAAACAGTTCCGTGAACGTGCTTTTCTCGTTCGAGAAGAACGGAAGTCAGAAAAACGTGCTTTTTGAAGCTGTTATAGAGCCTTTAAGCACGGAATTAGATACTGCACCATATGTGCAGCGTCTCAAAAACTTTTTTGAGCAGAGAAAGGGATTTAGCATTTCTGTCGCAGAACCCATTCCCGCAATTGCAAACGCCACGCAATTGAACATGCTCATGCAAAATCTTCATGCAACCAGGGAAGAGCCAGTACTGAGAAAAGGGGATGTTTATGTCTTGGACAAGGTAACGAGCACCAACAACTCTACAGTATATATTCGCTATCATAATTTCAACTCTGATCTTCTGATAGGCGATTTGGTGGCTGCAGATCAGACGCTTCTATCTTCAGAGCAGATAAAACAGATAGGCAAGTGGCAAAGGATATTTGCAATAAATACATTTAGCGATATCTCTAACAAGGTAGGACGCACAGAATATGAAGTTTATGATTTCTTCAATCGGAGATACGAGAGAGGCGCAAGGCTATTTGCTCCAATCGATGACATGTACCTGGGCTCCATGGATTATATGAAAGTCCCATTAAAAGACGGCGATCTAAGCCCGATAATATTCAAATACTATCCGGAAGAGGAGGGCGATCCCAAAAAAGAAAAGCTGATAGAAAACGCAAATCTTCTGCGCGAGGAATCCGAAAATGCAGGATATAAAACACATGTAATAAAAAATGGGCGCAATAAAATAATGGAGTTCAAAAGATGCGTCCCATAATTTCTTTTTTTGGCATTTTTAAACACATGCTCTATAAATAGATTTCGCATCATCTTAAAATTATGCGAAGTAGGAAAAACCAAGGCGTTGTAAAATCCAAGCGTCATCAAAAAGAGGGGAAAGGAGCAATACGCCCCAAGGTTGCCGTAGCGCGACTTATAAACTGCTTTGAAACTGCAAACAGGGAGATAAATGAGGCCTTGCATCAGGAAGTTCCTGAGCGTGAACTCAAAGCACGTGTCAAATTGTTTGTAGGTGATGCGTTTAAAAAGTGCGATGTTGATGCTAGAAATCCAACAAAACAGTCCCTGCGCAAGGCTATGAATCTCTGCAAGATAAACACAGAAAAGATGCTAGGCAAGCAAGCAGAACCGATAATAAAGAAGCACTATAAAGAGATGAGCGAAATAATAGAGCGGTTGCCAGATTAGGACATTTGCGAAGTATGCTTCCGCTTCTTCTATTTTTCCTCTTGCAACTCTTGTTTTATTTGCAATGCGCATGGCAATGCATCTCTCGGAGTAGAATATAAGTAATTTGCCATCATAAGCGAAAAAACCAAAGAGTGCTGCAATGGCTGAGATAAAGACCAATATTGCTGCAATAGATACATATCCAAAGTTTATACTGTCGCTAGCGTTTTTAGAAGCGATTCTAAGTGTAATATTCTATACAATAGGCCATTTTTCAAGCAATCTATATCTCCGTGGAGTTGGGATAGGGTTAGTAATAGCTTGGGTAACAACCGCATTAGCCTATCTTATTGTAAGAGAGAGATCAAAATAAATGCAAGCAATATTGATATAGAAGGAAATAATGCCCGTAAGGTCTCTAGCATGCAGATGGCTGCAATCGCAATAAACACAAAGCACCATAGCCCTAGCTAGGCATCTGATATATACGCCGGGAGCGGGAATCGAACCCGCGGAGGCCTTTTATAGCCAAACAGCTTAGCAGGCTGCCGCCCTTTAGTGCATTTCTGTACCACTAGGCGATCCCGGCATCGCGAAAATGCTTTTATGATACGTATTAGCAATTTTTATTATTTTGCTGGAATCCTCAAAATTGCAGTTTTATGCAAAGTGGCAAAAGCAGGACTTGCACTGCATCGCGATGCAAGGTTTGCCGCGCTTCGACTCGATCCTGTATCTTGAAAGCGCATTCCTGCATGCTTAAGGTTGCTCCTTCCGGCCTGGCCTGGTTTACATGCAGACACTGCCATCCAAGGCAGAACGTCAGCATCTTGGCGAGGGCTTTGCACAGCAATACAGCACGCATCCTGCATTGGCCCGCCATAAAGGGATTTGCGGATGGGAAACCCTTAGCTTCCCGGCCTATTTGCCACTATACTCTTGCCCAAATCAATTAAATAAGTATTGCTTTGCGCCTGCGCTTTTCCGTGCTGCAGGGAAGCAACGTTTACGATTTGCAACAAAAGGATAAAAGGATAAACCAAAGGCATGGAAACCGTTAAATACCAAGCTGAGAAATGCTTTCCGGTGGGATTGTGGATAGGTATAAGGGCCCTGTTGGGAAGTTCATTGTTCTGGAAGGTATAGATGGTTCAGGCAAGACTACGCAGGCAAAACTCCTTTCCGAAAGCGAGATATTCAAAGGCCAAAAGGTACTGCTCACCAGGGAACCTACAAGTTGGATAATTGGCAGCTTCCTCAGGAAAGGGTTGGAGTCAAAGGAGGTAGTGGACCCGCGTACCATGCAGCTGCTGTTCACTGCAGATAGATCCTACCACGTAGAGAATGAAATTCTTCCTACCCTAATGCGCGGCGAAGAAGTAATATGCGATAGGTATGCGCTTTCAACTATAGCATACGGGGCAGCGTTTGGCGTTGACAAGAAATGGCTTGAAACAATAAACAAGCCCTTCTTAGAACTGGTATCTGTTGGAATCTTAATGGATAT
>JAKATY010000007.1 GCA_021827955.1 Microcaldota archaeon
CTCTGCCGCCAACCTGAGGATTTTGTCATCATTCTCTTTTTCATTCTGGCTCTTTTGAGTTGCTCCTTCTGCTTTCTTATTCTCTTTTACCCCTGCATCTTCTGCTCCATTGTTGTTTTCGTTCGTGGCCTTCCCTTTTTCATCTTCTTCTGCCAAAAAATCACCTCTTGCTCTAATATTGTTTTTTTAACCGGATGGGTTTCTTCTCCTGTTTGCTGATTTCAATATTATTCTATTGAGCTCTTCAGCCATATCCAACATCCTCCTTATCTCTCTGTCCATGTCATACTCAAGCTCTTTTATTACTCCAGCCATGTCTATGGATCTCAAGTAATACCTCCTCCCTCTTTTAACTATTAATCCTGCATCTACAAATCTGTTTAAGTGGTAAATAACCGTGCTCCTCGGAACAGGTTTTCCAAAATCCAGTTCTCCGCTTGAAATACCTCTGTCCTTCAATGCAGCATATATGAATTTCTTCAGCATTTTCTCTTCTATGCTATTCTTTTCGTCCTCCTTTGAAAGCCCAAGAGCTTCACAAAACCATCTTATAAGTACATCTGCATTATCTTTTTCGCGTGCAGGTTTCTCTACGTAGCGTATTACTATCTCTTTGTTGTTTCTCATACGATTACCCCTCACGTGAGATCGAATTAAAACAGAACAGCATAAAGCGCTCTTATCATGTTACATATACTTTATGTTACAATATATTTAAATATTTTTGCTTTTAAACAACTTTTTTTTGATATTTCAAATTATTTTAAACATGTTTGCTTTTTTGATGCTGTATTCTCAGGGATGATGCAGAAGGAGCATAAGCGGTGCGCCCACAGGCCTGCAGAATCTTGGTGCGAGGTGACCCCGAACAGTAATTTCAATGATTATTTCAGATATTGCTATAACTCAATTCATATTATTGTGATAAATATTTATGTTTCTGACAGAGGTTTCAGCTATACGCAGCGGTGAGGAAACCTATTTATTCCTTTTTTTAAATAGTATCTATGGGAATATGAAAAAGAGAGCAATGCGCTCAAGAAGCAACAAAGCACAGAGCGCAATGGAATACCTCATGACATACGGCTGGGCAATCCTTATTATCTCTGTGGTACTGGGTGCCCTCTATATGATGGGGCTCTTTAATCCAAGCACCTTTATAAGCAGCCAGTGCATATTCCCTGCCGAATTCAGCTGTCTCAACACTTATATGTCTAGCGGCGGTCTTCTCACGATAAACATAGAGCAGTCTACTTCTTCCCCTATAAACATAACTGCAATCGGTTGCAATACTAATGCCACTACCACAGATATGGTTGTGCAGTCTCCTGCGGTATACGTGCCAATAGGTTCAAATATCACCTTCAGCGGCATACAGTGCTGGTCCGGTAGTTCACCCTACTCCGGATCGGTCGGTAGCGTTTTCCATGGCTATGTAATACTAAATTATACAAATATACAGACAGGATTTCCGCATACCACTGTGGCCTCTCTCCTGCAGAAAATAACCTAATTCTATTCTAGTTATTTCAGCTCAAACTTGCTCAGCGTGAGCTTCCTTCTGCTTGCAAAAGGCCTGAACTCTCTGCCATTGCCCGTAAAGAATTTGGAGAAGAATTCAACGTAAATAAGTCTCGCACCTTGTATGCCCGGTTCGAAAAGTGCTATTACGAATGTAAATAGCTGCCCTATTATGAGTATTGCAGTTCCGATTATTCCCAGCAAGGGTGAATGCGCCCAGGCTCTAATAAAAATAAAATCTATAACTCCCGCAAGAACCACAGAAGCAAGAAGTATTCCTACAAGCCTTGTGTAAGAAAGCATATGGCTGATGAGAGAAGGGATCTCCATCAGCGCTTCGGTGCCTTCAGTTGCAAGTACACTTGCAATGCCTCCCACTATTAGGAAGTACGAGCCGAAGACAGGAAGATTTGAAATCCCAAGGCTTTCACGGTGTAGCACCGCAAGGCCGAATACGACAAAGCCTATTGCAGTAGCAAGCCATCCAAGCCTACCAACGGCCTTTTTCTTATCCCCTACTGCCAACCTGTTCAAGAATCCCAGCACGAAGCCAAAGCACACCATAGTCACTCCTATCCATCCTGAAATGACAAGAAGCTTTGGCAATCCAAGCTCAACGTTGAAAAGCGCCTTGTATGGCAGTTGGAAACCGAAGTATTCATTGAATATTACCCCAAGCGACATTGCAAGAATCGCTCCTGGTATTATTGCCTTGGCAAGGACAAGCAGGCCGTTACTGCTGACTATCGTGCCTACAAAGTTGCTGATCGCTTTTGGTATCCTGCTTTTCTTTGGTGGGTGCCTTATCCTGTGCAACAGCCAAAGGGAAAGAAACAGCATTAATGCTCCATATCCTACATCTCCTACCATGAAGCCGAAGAAGATAGGAAATACTATGGCAAATATAAAAGTAGGATCGAATTCGTCGCTTCTCGGTAGTGAGTAGAATCTTATGAAGAACTCGAAGAATTTCGTCTTTATTGGGTTATTTAGCAGCGTAGGAGGAAGTTCTTTGGTCTTCACTATCTCGAGTATGTATTTGTTGCCTGCTATGCCTCTTATTGTGTTTTCAAGCTGCCCTAGCCTCGCGCTTTCCATCCAACCGTAGATAACGATTACAGATACTCCGACACCTAGCCTTGAGGTAATCTCCTGCTTCTCCATCTCCAGGTCGAGCTGCTCCCTTATTGCACTTACTAGCGGATAATAACGCTCAGAAATTTTCTCGAGCTTGCCTACTGCTTCTGACCTCTCTTTCATTAGCAATGTTATCTCTTCTCCTATTTTTTCCATTGCTTCTGTTATGCTGCCTTGCATCTCTGGAATTGATACTACCTTTATGTTCAACTTTTCGGCGAGCATGCCGAATCCTGCTTCGTCCTTTTTCCTAATAGATACTACAAGCGAGTTACTGCCTTCTATAATGTTAGAGTGTGTCAATTCCTTCTCTAGCAATTCCTTCAACTCGGCGCGTTGCTGCCCATACACTAGGAACGAGGTTATGCTACTTCCGAAAAGGTATCGCAGATCAGGGATCTGTTCTGGCATGTGCTTGATTATCGATTCTGTTTCATGCACCGCAGATATCTTTGCGCTTATAGATTCTATTTTCTTGCTAAGAACAGATACTGCATCATCTATCTGAATCAGCTTAGCCCTCTCCAATAGATACTCTATGCTCCTGAAATCATACCTTTTTTCAGTGTGCTGCGGGATCAGAAGGCTCTCAAGCCCATGGAATCGCTGTGCCAAATCAACTATTTCTTTGTAGGCAACGCTGTTTCCTTTGTTAAGCATATCATACTCGCTCTCCGGCAGCTGTTCTATCTGCATTATGCCAAGATCGTGGAGTGCAGTGAGCGTGTCGCTATAGAACTCCTTTGGAACTATGAGCCTTATCTTTGACATCTTGGCCGGCTTGAGCATCATCCTGCACCGTAATACTTTTCGATTAAATCCTCGAATATGGAAAGCGCAGTTTCAACATCAATATCTTTAATGGCCTTTGCCTTCTCTCTCATTTTGCCTATTATCTCTTCAGCCTTGACGTTGGCTTTCTTCTCAGCATCCTCAATGCTTTTCTGATAGTGCTCCTCCGCGGACTTTCTAGCTTTGTTGATTATCTCAGATGCTTCTAATCTTGCGGCTTCTATCTTTTCCGCATTTGCTTTCCTCACCGCTGCAATCTCGCTCGCCGCTGCATCTTCTGCCATCTTTATGTTTTTCAGGATCTTTACGCTGTCTTCATTCCCCACTTGTTCGCTCTGTTTGCCTTTTTTACTCATAAAAATACCATCGCTATTATAGCTATTACTGTTAGAGTCACAACTAGATTGAAAATCAGGAACACCAATCTTATCCTATTGAATCTTTTAGTATATGTGTTTTGGCGTAACGGTGCCTGATGGCGTTTGTATATGTAAGCGTACTTTTTGTAGTAGTAGCGCATTATGGTCTCTGACAGATTTTCGCTTCTTTTTTTGTTAGCCACTTATCTTACCTTTTATAAACTTCAATGAGACCACGTTATCTCGCTCTATGTCTTCTAGTCTCTGCCGTATGTACTTTGACTTATAGTTCATGTCTGGAATGGCGATGTTCTCTATCGCATTGGAGCGCCTGTTGAGTTTCTCTACTTCGTGCAGCAGCTTTCTGAGTGCGTTCTCCTTTTCAGCTATCTCTATAAGCATTTGAAAAAGCGTCGCGTAGTTCACTTTTGCATCTTCTATGGGACTTGGCACGCTGACGAGCTCATATCCAAGTGACATTTGGGCCGCGTGCTCTATGTTTATGTTAGGTATCTTCACTCCCATGATGTTCTTGGCCTCGACGCTCGCCATCGCACTGCTCTGTTCTGCAGCGATTCTCTCTAAGTTTATCCTCCCAGCAACCATATCTGCTATTCTTATGCTTTCTCTCGCCTTTACTACTGTGTCTGGAAGATTTCTGCGGAGCTTCTGTATCTGTCTTGCAAGGTTGAAAAACTCTAACACTAAACTGCTTCTTTTCATCTTAAGCAGTGATAGCCCCTTCTGTGCTGTGGCTATCCTGCGCTTTGTCTTGATAAGCTCAAGCCTTGTGGTCTTTATATTACTCTGCATTCTTCCACTTGCCATACTTTGATATAAACTCGTCCTTTATTCTTTTCATCTCCTTTACGTCGAGCTGTGAGAACAAATTCCACCCAAGTTCAAGCGTCTCCTCTATGCTTCTATCCTCATCATACCCCTGTTTGATGAATGTATTTTCAAAATCATCGGCGAATTTCAGGTAGAGCCTATCGCCTCCGCTTAATGCCTCTTCACCAACTATCTCTATCAAACTCCTTAGCTCCTTGCCCTTCGCGTAGGCAGAGTATAGCTGATCGGCCACGTTTCTATGATCTTCCCTTGTTCTAGATTTGCCTATGCCTTGGTTCATGAGTCTCGAGAGCGAGAGCAGCACGTCTATGTTTGGGTACACGCCTTTTCTCTGCAGATCCCTGCTTAGGACTATCTGCCCTTCAGTTATGTATCCAGTAAGATCCGGTATTGGATGCGTTATGTCATCTCCAGGCATGGTTAGTATAGGTATCTGTGTTATGGAACCCTTTCTGTTCTGTATCTTGCCTGCCCGCTCATATATTGTAGAAAGGTCGGTGTACATGTATCCGGGATAGCCGCGCCTTCCTGGTACCTCTTCCCTTGCTGCAGACACCTCTCGCAGTGCCTCGCAATAATTCGTCATGTCTGTAAGTATAACAAGCACGTGTATGTCTTCCTTGTACGCAAGATACTCTGCAGTTGTCAATGCAAGCCTGGGGAGTATTATACGTTCCATTGAAGGTTCTGATGACAAATTCAGGAAAAGCGTGGATTTTTCTAGCGCGCCGGTCTCCTCGAATTCACGCTTGAAGAAGTTGGCTTCTTCGCTATTTATCCCGATCCCTCCAAACACTACCCCGAATCCTTCGCCACTGAGTATCTTGGCCTGCCTTGCTATTTGTGCAGCTATCCTGTTGTGAGGCATTCCGGATCCAGAAAAAATCGGAAGTTTCTGTCCTCTAACCAACGTATTCATGCCATCTATAGCAGAGATTCCTGTTTCTATGAATTCTGAAGGCTCTTCTCTGGCATAGGGGTTTATTGCACTGCCCGTTATGGGCATAGATTCTCCGCTTCTTATTGCAGGACCGCCGTCTCTTGGCCTACCCATTCCATCGAATATCCTGCCAAGCATATCTGTGCTAAGATTTATTTCGGCCGGCCTGCCAAGAAACTTTACTTTTGTATTAGCGAGATTCATTCCGCGCGTTTCTCCAAAAGACTGAACTATTGACAAGCCCTCTCTAGTATCAAGAACCTGGCCTGTTACCTCGCTGCCATCATCAAGTTTTATCTCGGCGAGTTCTCCATAGGAAGCGTCTTTTATCCCTTCCACGAAGAGGAGCACATTGGTAACCTGATTTATGGTCTTGTAGTATATATCTCCCATACCCTCACTTTGTAATTGCCTGCATCTTGTCCAGGTCTTCAAGCGATTTCATAATATCCTCCACATATCTGTCTATTTCATGTTCATTTATGAACTTCATCTTTGCGATCCTCTGCTTTGCCTCGAAATCCGAAAGCGTTTCCATCATGACGCCACGCTTGACTGCATCATATTCCTTCCTACCCATGATTATTATAGCCTTTAGCATCAGGTACTGCTTCTTCATCGAAGAGTATGTATCTACCTCATCAAACGCACTCTGCTGAAGATAATCTTCCCTTATGCTCTTTGCTATATCCAAGGTTACCTTGTTTGATTCAGGAAGTGCATCATAACCCACTAGCTGCACTATCTCGTTTATTTCTGCTTCGATCTGTAGAATTTTCATGGCCTCGTTACGCAGCTCATTCCATTCCTTGTTGATATTCTTATCGTACCATTCTCTTAAGTCTTCAGTGTACAGCGAGTAACTGTTCAGCCAGTTTATTGAAGGAAAGTGGCGTGCATTTGCAAGAGCCGCATCAAGCGCCCAGAATACCCTTGTTACACGCAAGGTGTTCTGTGAGACTGGTTCAGAAGTATCCCCTCCTGGCGGGGACACTGCACCTATAGCCGTAACAGATCCTACATTTCCTCCGAGTGTTTCCACCCTGCCAGCACGTTCATAAAACTCTGCGATTTTTCTGCCAAGATATGCGGGATAGCCTTCCTCACCCGGCATCTCTTCAAGTCTACCAGATATTTCTCTCAATGCCTCTGCCCATCTCGAGGTGCTATCAGCCATGAGTGCTACACTATATCCCATGTCGCGGTAGTATTCTGCAATAGTTATGCTTGTATAGATGCTGGCTTCTCTAGCTGCTACTGGCATGTTTGATGTATTTGCAATAAGCACAGTTCGGTCCATCAACGGTTTGCCTGTTTTAGGATCCTTGAGCTCGGGAAATGTTGTAAGTACTTCAGTCATCTCGTTTCCACGTTCGCCAGCGCCACAATATACTATAACGTCTGCATCAGACCATTTTGCAAGTTGGTGTTGTATAACAGTATTATGGAGCAATAGCGGCCCATTTCCTCCTACAAAATTATGTGGACCCGGGACTTCAATGTCGTATACTTCTTTGGTAACATCGAGTGTTTGAATTGTAGAAAGTCTATCAAAAAAGAGCGATTTAAGCAGTGCCTGAAATCTTTCTAACTCCTTTGGTATCTTGGTAACTTTCCGTAATTCATTTATGAGCTTATCCATCCTGCTTGTTTCAATATTACCTTTGTTTATGAAGTCAGATACATATATTCCTTTTTTCATAAGCTTTGTTGTAACTCCTTTCTGTTTCAACATCTTTTTAAGTACTTGTGGCATAGGTATTGTATCAAAATCCGTATAACTCCTGTGTTTTGATATGCCTTGCAGATCCTTGCCTTTCTTTCCATATATGTTAACTAACGATTCTAGTTTTGAGAGCTGTGCCGATGTGGTTACAGAAATTTTTGACGTATGGTCTTTTCTTAATCTGCCAATATGGGATACAATACCAAGACGTAGAAAGGCAAAACTGAATTCTTCTATTATCCTTCTGCTCTTAGAGGTTATCTCTATGCGGCGACCCGCTTTGTATACGTTGCCATTACACGCTATATATCCTCCAATAAAAGATGCTAGCGATTTGTCGCTTGATTTTAAAACACATTCTGGTATTTTTGATTCTACTGCCTTGCTCATATACGGTATGCCTAATGCCACAACGAGTTCGAATAAAGCCCTATTAGCTATCTGTGCCATAAATGGCTTTCTGGCTTCCAGATTGCTATATATGTGTGGTTTTATACCGAAAAGTTTCTCTGTAAGATAGGCAAATCTATCTAAAATACCCTTGTCGGTATTATAAAACATTAAAGAATGGTTCTGCTTATTCAAATGCCCATCCGCAACCACGTATGCAAGGAATTCTGCAAGTTCTGGAGTCATCTTTTGCGGAAGATTTATCCTCTCTCCATTTAACGGTGCTGCTGCCTTGATCTTTAAATGAATGTGATGGTCAAGCGCTATTTTATATACGAGATCTAATGGGATACCTTTGTTCTTCATTAATAGGTCAATATCATTGTATCTGGTTCTGCCCTTGCTCGCATCTCTTTTTAGAAAGAGCCTAATTTTATGGTTTGTTTCTTCGTCTACACTATATAGTCTTTTGTCTAGAAGCAATTCTAACATATCTAACTGCTGGTCCTTTAATCCTAGTTCTATCTTACGTGGGGTTATTATATATTCTCCAGGTGCCAAAAACCTCGCTTCTTTTTCGATTATTTTTCCGTCAAAGAGTACATGTAATTTATGAATGGGTGTTATCTCTGCGGTTTTACCCGTTCTTGTTCTTATCCTGATCATTCCTCGGCTCATACCTTTGTATACGATGCTTGGTTCCGTAACTGAGATGCCTTTGTTGGTTAATGAGATAGTTGAAGGATTTTGCAATCCATGTATGTCATATATCTCCTCTTCGCTATTTGACTCAAGTAATCTACCTTTCTTCTTGCCTTCTTTATACACATCTTCGATAGTCACTATCCTTCCATTGCCCATCATAAGCAATGTATTCTTATCAACGCATTTTCCACTCCCAAACGGCCCTGGAACTGCGGCAGTCCCTCCTTTTGCTATAGGGAAAAAGGTATCGATTACCCTCTGACCTGTAATCAACGGTATTACTGGCGGCAACTTGCTGTTAAGCGGTCTGGGAATCCTCACTGGCCATTTCTGTGATAATTTTACCTCTATTTTGCTCTGTCCTGCTGATACTATAGCTACAGTATCATTAATAGTATAATCCCCTTCGCCTATACTATCAATTTTTCCAGAAACCCCTATGGGAACCAGTATCCTGTGTGTTATTAGATCGGTCTCGTGTACTTCACCTAGCACGCTACCTCCGTGGACTTCACTCCCTTTCTTTATAGATTGCAAAGGCACGAAATGCCATTTCTTCTTAGATTCGAGTGCCTCGGCTTCTACCCCTCTCGCTATAAAATCTCCAGAAGACGCTTTTATCTTGTCCAATGGTCTTTGAATGCCATCATAGATGGATCCTATAAGCCCTGGCCCCAGAGTGACCGAAAGTGGTGCTCCTGTGGTTTTAACAGGTTCACCTGGCCTTATGCCTGTGGTGTCTTCATAAACTTGTATTATGGCATCTCCACCTTCAAGCTTTATTATCTCTCCTATAAGGCCCATACTTCCTACTTTAACTACGTCGTACATCTTCGGCGCACTGAGACCTCTCGCAATCACCACGGGGCCAGAGATTCTATATATAGTTCCGTCCATCTAATCATTCCAAAAACATCATTTAAGTGTTTGTATATTTACACCGAGAACGCGTTTTGCCAGCTGCTCTACAGATTCTTTGTTTTTCTCCTCTTCTACAGGTATGAACACGATTATTGGTTTTAGCGAGGTCTCCGCCTGTCTGAGCGTTGCGGTATCCATATGCCCTATTATAGTGTTGGAAACTATCACCAGACCGTATTCCTTCTTGTCCATTATATCTCTCAGAAGCGAGACAGCATCTCCGCCGGATGCTATGAAAGCATCCTTTATCCCCACAAGTTTAAATCCAAGTACAGTTTCTCTTTCTCCTATCACTGCAATCTTTTCAAACTCCAAGAAATCATCCAGATATGTGTTTAAGTATCTTCATTCCCTCTGTGATCTCTTTTCTGACTCCGTAGTATGTATTGAGCCACATGTTCCTAAGCTCGTCGCGCTCTATTTCGCTCTTTATTATGAACTCCAGTATGAATCCTACCGAGAATGATGATCTGCGGAAGATTCCGAGGTACTTTTTATAAAGCTCCCTCTTCAGTGCTACGTCTATGTAACTTATGTAAGGTTCCTTTTTGTAAGCGTCTATTGCATAATTTATCTTAAAAGGTATCTGCTCCGTTATTGTGTTGAGATCTTTTGCTGAGAGGTCTATTAGCACCGATTCTGGGATCTTGCCATTAGGTATTATCTCCTCTTTACCTATTTTGTATGAAAATGCCGCTGCCTTTATCACGCTCATTATGTTTTTTATGTCTATCATATCCTGCAGGAATCCTCTTATATTCCCCTCCTGCGCGTCGTGAAATCGATAAGCTTCGAAGAGCTTGTCATAGTAGTACACATCCAGTGCAAATATCATATTTGATAGGTTGCTATTCTTCTTCGCATCTTCAAGGTACTTAAGGAGTATTACTCCGTAGCCGTATCTGGCGAGCGACTTTACCACGCTGTCTAAATCCTTCTGCGAAATCATATCTTTATACTCCTCGTTTTTTATTATGCCGCTTATGACCCCTGCTGGTATGTTGCGTTGCACCATCAAGAAGTTCTCTGTGTGTTCCACATCGTAACCTAGCATTTTTGATGAAAGTATCAGTTTTATATTCTCAATATCAAACTTGCTAAGATATGCCACAATGAAATCCTTTGCGCTTGGTGGTACAGCCGAAAGCGCGTACCTAATCATCCGCATGGTGTGCGCATTTATAACTACTTCAAATAGATCGGGCAATTTGTAGAGCCCAGAAAGGGCGTCTATTTCGGCTTTGTAACTGGTTGCGGAGAGCGAGTTGAGTATCTCACCGCTATCTTTGAGCGATAGTTGCTCTATAAAGTCGTTGCTGAGAAAATTACTGCTGAGAACTTTTAGTTGTCCATATTTTCCTATGTAAGTAGAGTCATACATCTGACCCCCCTATTATTTTCAGCATCTGAGATGCAAAACTGTCTTTCATATCCTCAATTATGTTTTCAAGCGAATAGTCAATTTCCATTCTGCCATCATTAGACACTACAACTACACCTCCTGTTATATCATGATCTATTGGTTCTATGCTAACTTTCGGAAGGGCTCTTTTCAGGTATTCGAGATCATCTTTGCGTGAATATACTATACTATTTGGACCTAGCTGATTAAGTGCTTTCTGTGAAAGAGTTACTAGCAGTTTCCTGTACGAGTCACTTTTCCTGTAACGTTCAACGCTATTCATAACTCCTTTTATAGCCTCTTCCACCTTTTCATTCGTAGCCTTGTTGAATAGCATTCTGCCTTCAATGTTAGCTCTTGAAACGGCCTTTGTAATAATCTGACTGGATTCCTCCTTTGCCCTTTCCTTCGTATCCTTCGCTATGGAAGCCGCTTCTGCCTTTGCTGCTTGGATTATTTTGCCTATCTCGTCTTCGGTTTCCCTAGAGATTTGGTCTATATTCTCCTCTTTGCGCTTCTGGATATCATCCAGTATATCTTCGAGCCCCATTCTAACTCACGCGCTGCTCAGAGTATCTGTAGCAAGAGTATCAGCCCGAGGACGAATCCTATTATCCATAGTGTTTCAGGTATGACAAAGAAGAACAGTACCTGGCCAAATTTTTCGGGTCTTTCCGCTATTATTCCCATCCCTGCTGCGCCTATTCCCTGCTGTGCCATTCCTGTTCCTATCAAACCGCCTGCTATAGCGATAGATGCCGCAACTGCGTATAGTGGGCTTACTACTACCATTTTTTCACCATTAAATGTAAATTAGATTACCATTTGATATTTGGGGCAGCAATTTATATTACTTTTCGTTGACGGAAAACAAGAATACTGGAAAAACAAAAAAATTCAATATCTGTTCTGCAGCTCGTGTCTTTCGTACTTTTCATCGTAGTCGTACATCTTGCCCTGCTCTTCGCTCTGCGTTTTGGCATGAGATCCATCACAGAAAGGTTTGTTCTTGGAGAGCCCACAGGCGCAGAGATGTATCTCGTAGTTCAAAACCTTCTCCTCTTTTGTAAGGTTTCCAATTCCTGGAAGATCCTTCAGCTTTACCACATAAGGGTGGTTCCTTTCGTGCACTATAATCCTGGACATCTATTTTCACCTTGCATCTAGATTTTCACACTTTGCAATTATAAATTAGTCGCATGTTTTTTTACCCTTTTGCTACCCCAACTGGCACTAGTCGTGCCACGATATTTGATATGCCTGCGCTTGCTATACTGCCCACTACATCGTCTACATTCTTGTACGCCCATTCTGCTTCTTCGCTTATTAAGCTCTTGTTCCTGACGCGCAGTTCAACACCCTTGCTTTTCAGGTCTCCCAGCGTCTTTGAAGCGGGTATCTCCCTTATTGCAGCATGCCTTGACATGAGCCTGCCGGAACCATGGCAAGAAGAACCAAATGTTTCTTTCATTGCTTCTTCTCTTCCAGCCAGCACGTAACTAGCTGTGCCCATGCTGCCTGGTATTATTACAGGCTGTCCTACCTCTCTGTAAAGATTTGGCACCTCTTTTCTTCCAGGAGCAAAAGCTCTTGTTGCGCCCTTCCTGTGCACGTAGAGCTTCATCCTCTTTCCATCTACATCATGCTCCTCAAGCTTTGCTATATTATGAGCAACATCGTAAAGCAGTTCCATCCCAAGCACATCGGCGCTTTTTCCAAACACCGATTCAAAGCTCTTCCTTATAGAATTTGTCATTACCTGTCTGTTTACAAAGGCGAAGTTAACGGCCGCGCTCATCGCTTTCAGATAATCCTGCGCTTCTTTTGAATTTACTTCGGCATATGCGAGCTCCGGATCAGCAAGTGTTATGCCTTTCCTCTTCTGGTAATCTGAAAGCACCTTGAGATAATCACTGCATATCTGATGCCCATATCCCCTTGAACCCGAGTGAAGCATTACCACTATCTGCCCTTCCTCTAGTCCGAAAACCTTTGCGATTCTGGCATCGAAAATCTTTTCGACTCTCTGTACCTCAAGGAAATGGTTGCCTGCTCCAAGCGTACCGACTTCGTGCAAGCCCCTTTTCTTGGCCATGGGGCTTACAGAAGAGGTATCGGCGCCTTTCATCGTCCCGTTTTCCTCTATCCTTTCTATATCTTCGTCTATCCCGAACCCTTTTTTCACTATGTAATCTACGCCCTCTGTCACTATTCTTTCCAAATCTGTTTGCGTGAAATTCAGGTTTACCTTGCTGCCTACCCCGCTTGGCACGTTTGCGAATAGCCTGTCCATAAGTTCTCCCAGATGCGGCTTTAAGTCCTTCATGCCAAGGTTGGTTTTTATGAGCCTCATGCCGCAGTTTATGTCGAAGCCTATGGCTCCGGGAGAGATTATGCCGTTCTCAGCATCGAATGCTGCAACTCCTCCTACAGGGAAGCCGTAACCCTCGTGGCCATCGGGCATTACAAGCATGTGCTTGATTATTGAAGGCAGCTTTGCGGCGTTGATCGCCTGCTGCAGTGTTCTATCCTTCTGCATATTTTCCGCTATCGCCTTGCTCGCGTAAAGATGCACCGGCACATTCATGTCTCCTTCTCTTTCAACCTCCCAGAGGAAGTCGTGTATCCTTTTTATCATAAACACACTTATTCTTGCATAGAACAGGACAAGCCGATTAATATTCGCTGCAAAAAGAATATAATCCTTTACTGTGAATCAAAATTGTGTGGTGATGTGGAGGAAGAGTTCGCAGCGTTAGCAGATCCGAGATTTTACACCCAGGCGCTTAAAGAGCTCAAGAGCGCCTTTCCAACTGCAAAATTAAAGCGCATAGCGCAGGATTCTGCTAACTCCATAATATTACTGAGCTGCGAAGACTGCGGTTACAAGCATGGCACTGCTTATATGTTTTCTTATGTGTATGAAATTTTTCCTGTTTTCACTTTTGTAAAAGATATAGATGCCGAATATTATACAGTAATCGAGAATGTTTTAGACATAATCTCCGTGCTCGGCGCCAAGAGCTTCCGCATAGAAGTTAAAAAGATAGACTATAAATCGAAAGAGCGTGCAAAGGATCTGGAGGTGAAAATGGGCCGCGAAATAGAATCGCGAGGACCTGTTGCAGATCTGAAGAATCCGAAGTTGTTGATAAATGTGGTACTTACCAGCAGCGGCGCGATAATCGGCTCTCAAGATGTACCGAAAATCGGGGGGCTTGATGCCTTTAGGTATTTCAACAAGCTCGATGCAGAGCATATCAATAGATCAGAGTTCAAGCTTATTGAAGCAATAGAGCATTTTGGGGTAGAAATCAAAAAAGGCGAGAGATGTATAGATGTAGGATCTGCTCCTGGGGGGTGGACCCACTTTCTGCTTTCTAACGGAGCGAAGGTGCTTGCTATCGACAGCGCACTTATGGATTATGATGCCATGCCTCCGCAATCAAGTATACTAATTGTAATGCAAGACCCCTCAAAGTCAAAGCCGTTTCTCAAAGCGGAAAACAGAAAAATAGAATTAAAGAGCGTAAAAGAGTTTGAGGAATACGCAAAGAAATCAAACCCTTTTAACTATTACGATCTTGTGCATGTTGCATCAAATATTACTAGTACCTCCTTGCTTTCATTGGACGGGCTTGGAAAGTTTGGCATCCTTGCCATAGATATCAATAGAGGCCCAGAAGAGGCCGCAGCGGTAGCTGCCTCTCTTTGCACACTTCTTGATCCAGGCGCAAGAATAATAATGACTATAAAAATGCCGGAGTCAAAGCCAGAGCATTATGTCGAAGAGGCACGCCGTGCATTGTCAGGTCTAACGACCGAGGTAAAATTCGCAAAGCTGAGGCACAACAGGCAGGAACTCACCGCATTTGCCATTTTCAACGCAAGCCGTGGCGAGCCCAACCTGTAATGTGTCTTTATGCACGTTTAGAGCAGCTCGTCAAACTCTTTCTTTAACCTCTCTAACTTTTCATGAAGCGCTTTGTCCCCTTTTATCTCTATTGCGTGGTCCTTGAGATACTCTATGTAACCGCTTAGGCTTTCCAGAACATCTGCATCTCCTGAAACCCTCTCAAATGAAGGTCCCATGGGCCTGTGGAAGCCGGCGCCAGCCGACCAGCTGAACGTCTCCAAAAGCTTCTTCCCTTTTTCTGAAGCTTTGTAGTACCTCTTTATTCCTTCGTCTCTTGCTTCTAGATAGCCTTCCTCCTCCATGCTTTTGAGCGCAGGGTACAGATTTCCTGGCGAAGGGCTCCAGCCTCCCATTGACATCTCGCTCATCGCAGACATTATCTCTGCACCGGTCATTTCGCGCCTTGAAGCAAGGTTCAGTATCCAATACCTCAAACCAACGAATCCTCTTTGCACCGGAAAGCCCATATGTCCCATGCCGTTCTTGCCCCTCATGCGTCCCATGCCGCCGCCTCTTCCATACCCTTCGTATTCATCTCCAAATCCTTCGTTCATTCTTCCTCTCATATATCTCACCTATACATTATCTAATAAAAGATATCTGTTATTAGATATCTATAAATAGATATATAAAGCTTTCGTTTCCGATCTTGCTGCTATCGGCCTCTATCATATCATACGCTTCTGTCATTGCGGTTAGCAAAAACGCGTAATAGCTTTAACAACTTAACATCATAATTATAAAATGATAAAAATGCGCGGATTTTTTGGACGAAACAGTTCTTCCTTGGATTTGAGCATCGGCTCGATTGAAGAATACCTACGCTCTTCGTTCGAAGAACTGTCCGCTCCTGTTGTAACTGCTTGCGAAAGGAGGTTAGCGGGTTTGTCGCGCGCAGTGGAAGAGTTTTCCTATGCATTGGACGAATTCTCCGCTATCGACTTGGAGCCCGATGAAGAGGCATCAGGCATAAACAGTGCCGGATTTGCGAAATCGCAGAAGTCCAACTATCAAAAAGTTTTGTCAAATGCCGTTGCATCGCTAAAAGAGGGTCTTGAAGATATAAGTGCGGCCACAGGATACGAGCGCATTTACAAAGCGCATGGTCTTTACTCCTCTTTCATACACAAAGTGCTTTCAACAAATTCGACATTCAAGATTGTTGTATTTGGATACCATTCTGGGATATCGCTTTTCAAGAAACCCTTTTCCATCATAGAAAAGCAGGTAAAGGAACTAGAGTATGAATTGGGCAGAGATGCAGCCCATTTCAACGAATACAATAAAATACTTACATCAATTGAAGCTCTGCGCACGCACATAGAGGAATTGGATGCCATACGCTGGTCAGAGGAGCATGCAAGCACCTTGCAGGAAGGTGAGAGTAGCAGGATTCTATCAGAAGCAAAGTCGCACGAGCACACAATAGCGGAGCTCCGCGAGCAGCTGCGCGGCATGGAGTCGAAAGTGCGCTTGCATAGATCAGAATTGGAAGTGCTGTTAAAACCGATGGAGCGCGCAGCAAGGAAATTCGATCACAACGCCAAGGCGAACAGCAGGATCACGCAATATATAGCGATGCCTTTCGATACTTCATTTACCAATAGCCCTTATGCCGATTTCTCTGAAGTTTTGTCGAAACTGCGGGAAAGCATAGAGAAGGAGGCTAGCGCAAGCGATGAGAAAGAAAACGCTCTTAGGCATTTGAACAAGGCGATCGAGGCGAACATAGACGCGAAGCTCGCCGTGATCAGATCCGAGGACAAGGAACTTGATACAATCAAATCAGAGATAAGAGAGCAGGAGTCAAAGCTCAGCGAATACAGCAGAGCCGCAAGCGATGTCGAAGAAGAGAACCGTAAACGGATCGATGCCGCACAAAGGAAGGAACATCTGTCTTCAGAAATACATATTGAAAAAGAGAATATAGAGCGTATGCTTGGTCATGAATACGGCAGGCAAGTGCGTATAGTCGGCTTGTGAAGCAGGGATTAATGCAGAGCTAAGGCGCAATTCTGGTCCTATCCCTGGGGAACATGGAGCATTCTCTTATGTTCTTCTGCCCGGTAAGCTGCATAGTAAACCTTTCAAGGCCTATGCTCCATCCGGCATGCGGAGGTGCGCCCCTCTTGAACGCGTCTATGTAGAATTTGAAACCTGCCGGATCAAGCCCTCTGCTTTCTATCGCTTTCACCAGCATGCCTGGCTTGTGTATTCTCTGCGCGCCGCTGGACACCTCTAGTCCTTTGTAAAGCAGGTCGTAGCTGTTTGATATCTCCGGGTTCTTCTCGTTAGGCATGCTGTAAAACGCTCTTGTCTTTGTCGGATAAAATTTTACTACAGTCAGATCTCCGTAAATCTTGCATATCTCTTGCTCTGCTTCCCTGCTAAGGTCATCTCCCCATTCTAGCTTAATCCCATTTTCATTCAGCTTCTTTAACGCTTGCGTGTAAGTAACTTCTCTCGCGTGGCCGGGCTTTAACTCTATTCCAAGCGCTTCGAGCTGCTCCCTGTTCTTCGAAGCCGCTTTCTTTATCATCTCTAGGGCCACTCCTTTCAGAAGTTTTATCGCGTCATCATAATCTGCAAATCCTACCTCTATATCCATTTGCGTTGACTCGTTGAGGTGGAATATTGTGTTGAATTTCTCCGCTCTGAAAACCGGCACTACCATGAATACCTTGTCTATCCCGCCTATTACGGCCAGCTGTTTATACAGCTGCGGAGACTGCGCCAGATATGCTCTTCTTTCGAAGTATTCTATGCCGAACAGGTCAGCCCCTCCTTCAGTAGCCTCACCCACTATGCTTGGGGTCCTTACCTCTTGGAACCCTTTTTTTCCAAAGAAGTTCTTGAAGGCGCCGAGAAGTGTAGATTGTATGCTGAAAATAGAAGCAGTTGATGGCCTGCGCAAGTCCACATACCTGTAATCCAGTCTTACCTCAAGATCTGCAGGGATCTTGCTTGCCACGTCAAAAGGCATCGTTTCTTCTAGGGGGTTTAGGTTCTCTATCTTGCTAGGGTATATCTCGTATCCCTTCTTTGCTTCCTTATTCGCCTTTACAATCCCCGTTATCGCCACTACGCTTTCCTTCTGCAGGTCCATGTCCTTGAGCACGTTCTCCGGCGTTGTGCCTGCTTTGCCTATGATCTGTGCTATGCCCGTGCTATCCCTAAGAAGAAGAAAAATTATCTTTCCCACGTTCCTTACTTCGTGCACCCAGCCGCACAGCACTACCTCCCTGCCTTCCATGCTTGATGAAAGCTCGGAAACATAATGCGTCCTTAAGCCCGTGTGGAACAAAACAGCACCCATTAGACAAAGACCAGAACCATTGCGCAAGATTTTGCGTAAGCGAGAGCAGTCAGCTTCCT
>JAKATY010000068.1 GCA_021827955.1 Microcaldota archaeon
ACGATCTGCTTGATGAATTTTCTGAGACAAAATACAAGCATATAATCAGGATGAAGAGGGCAAATGGGCACGATCCGGAAGAAGAGGACGAGAGCATAGAAAGCCTCCTGTCTGCTTCAATAGTTCTAGCAAGCTACGAAGAGAAAAAAGGAGGCGAAGCAGCGGTTGTCTCTGATGATTCTCTTTTAAACATATATAACGACAGCACCAACAGGATAAACAAGCTTGCAATAGGGGTAGGGGATACCGTAGCTAACGCATATTTGAGTGTGCACCAGGAAAAACCTTCTCTTAACGAGGGAAGCTTTCTAGCTTATAAAACGATAAAAGACACGATGAAGGTTTCAGCGCAAAAGCTCATGGAACCGATAACAATATGGACGATTGACAAAGAGGGTATAAGGTCTTTGAGCGATGAGGAGATAGCGAGGTTTGAACATGTATATAAGATTTCCCAAAACGAGGAGAAGGAGCTTTTCAACAAGTACATGAGAATGCTGAATGACAAAGAGCAGTCTCCAGAGAAGTCAAAGAACAAGAATTGAGGTGTCCGCTTGTCTCTGGTAATAGGAATAAAATGCGAGGACGGTAGCTTAGTTGTGGCTTCTGATACTGCGATGAGCCTCAGGGCAGGCGATGGAGCCGACTACGTATCGCTTAAGGCTGAAAAGGTATTTTGCCAGGAAAGGCATATTTTTGCAATAGCTGGAGCGGTCTGGATAAACCAAAAGATAAGAACACTGGAGCAGAAGATCTTTAGTAAAGATGCCAGTTTCTCCGAAGAAAATTTTGAGTCTTTTCTTGAAGGGATAGGTAGAATTATCAAAGAGGATGTAGAGCTTAGGCTTAATGCGGGGCTTGAAAGCGGAGATGAGATAAAAAACAGCATATCTGTAAACGCATTGATTGCGTATAGAGATGCGGAAACGAAGAAGAACAAGATTTGGATTGTAGACAATTCGCTCAAGGGAAGGTATGTAGAGGAGAAATTTGTAGTTTTTTCAGACAAGGACCTTGCTTACATGCCTCTTAAGGAATTTGAAGGGTATAGGATAGGGATAGATGAGGGAAAGCTGCTTGCATTCAAAGCCATAAAAGATACTATGGGGCTTTCTCCTGTATTCATAGCCGAGCCTATTGACATTGTCACAATGGACAAAGACGGCAACATAACTAGGCTTAAAGAAGAAGAGGTCAAAAAGATAGAAAACGCGTATTTTAAAATGAAGGACGAATCCTACGGATTGCTTCTCCGTGTTTCAAATGCTGCGAAAGAAAGCTTGCGCGAAGAGGATAAGAGCGGGACAAGGAGAAAAGAGAGATCATGAGTATGCAGTAGTTTAGCTACTTTTATCTACTGCATCTTTCGCTTTTTCTGCGACAAAGACAGGTGTTCAGGTTTGCGCGCTCTCCTGCCGAGGAGGTTCCGCTGCATGTGTCTCCTGGCTTTGATCTTTGCCGTGCTGTTTCCTTCCGCCTCTTTTCGGCTGCTTGTCAAACCTGACGTTTGCGAAGGCTATGCTTAGATCTTCCTCGGAGGGGCTGTCTATCCACGCTTTTATATAAGTAGCTATATTCCTAAGGGGCTTTGTAAAGCGGTCGGTAAATTCGTAGTAATTGCTTTCATGCTTTAGCAAGCCTAGCTGCACAGCGAAATCGAGGTAGCGCTTCGCTGTTGCTATTGGTACTGCTGCAGGGACATCCTTGAGTCTCAGTTGCTTCCTCTTCTTTATCTCCGAAAGCAGCAGCGAAAATCTATAAGCTTCGGTTTCATTGTCAAAAAATATTTTGGCAACTTCTTTTACGGATGGAGCCTTAAGCTTCTCCTTTAGGGGTGCATCTTCGAATTCCCAGTATTTTATTGACATGAGCAACACCGTGAGGTTTATGCCTGATACAAGCGCCAAAAATTATTCTCTGCGCACCTATATATCTTTTATGCACGTATGCATTACTTTATGAATGTTATAATGTCTCCATCCTGCAAGATATGGTCTATCCCGACCCGCTGATTTGGAAACTTCACGCTCGCTCCGGTGATATATGCGCATTTCAGCTCGTTTGCCAGCTTGGTATGCAGGATGCGTGCAACCCCTTTTACAGAAGAGCCGGAGCGCACGGTAATGGGAGAGATGTCCGCATTTTTGAGCTCGGGCTTAAGGTAGATCCTCATGAGCCCTAGATTCCTGTACATTGCTGCCTTTAGCTCGTCTATGTTCCTGCTGTTCGTTACACTTATGGGCACAGTCTCCATGCTGAACTTGCTATTGATGCGCTCCGCGATCTTTGCATAACCCTGATTCAGGTCTATCTTATTGAGTGCGACTATCGCGCGGGTGTATTTCGATCTTTTCGCAAGAAGCGAAATAATTTCATCTTCTGATACATCGTCCCAGATGCGAACCTTTGCGTTATGGATGCCAAAATCGGAAAGTATCTCTGCAATCACTTTATTTGGTATTCTGCTTTTGTTTATCTCTATCTTGGTGCCTATGTTTTCTTTAGTGGCCGAGACCTGTATGTCTGGCTCCTTCTTGTTTATTTTTATATCGAAGAATGACAGTTCCGAGATAAGAACATCAAGATCCTCAGGCTTCTCCACCGTCACAACAAACACTATCAAATCGGCGCTCTTTGCAGCGGATATTACCTCTGAACCGCGGCCCTTTCCTGAATGTGCGCCTTCTATAAGACCAGGAAGATCAAAAAGTTGTATATGGGCATCGCGGTAGAGCATCATGCCCGGCACAACAGAGAGCGTGGTAAAGGCATACTGCGCTGTTTTTGAACGCGCATTTGACAGTATGTTGAGGAGAGAGGATTTGCCTGCATTTGGAAACCCTACAAACGCAACTGTAGCGTCACCGCTTTTTTTGACGAAGAACCCTTGGCCATGAGCTTTTTTAGATGCTTCTATTATCTCTCTCCTTATCTTTGCAATCTTGTAGCGAAGTATGCCAAGATGCTTATCTGTAGCCTTGTTGTATTTTGTCTTTGAATATTCAGACTTCAGCTCGTCCAGCTTGCCTTCGAGCCTTTCAACTTTTTCGGTCATCGCATATCTCCAGGTATGGGTAATCTGGGTTGTGATTTAAACATTATTGCTCATTGTGCAATTCACAGGAATAATGCAACAGCACAATGCGGGTAAATGTTTATGTATTGCAGTATAACTTATACGAGTATTGTATATATTGCACATCAACGATTTTAAATATATTATCAGACAATTGGTAGACGCTAAAACAGTGAGTGAAATGGCAAAGAAATCAAAGGCAAAGAAATCTAAGGGAAAGAAGAAAAGGTAGATGGGATAGGGTTTTTGCCTATTCTTTTTTTTATTTTTTTTCTTTTTATCGACGAGTATTCTTGGAATTTTTCCTGATTTCCGTTATTGCGTTATGCGAATTTTGGAAGCCTCTTTCTGAAAGACCTGTCGTTCTTGAACGTGTTGAATAATTTCTTCATCTTGTTGAACTCTGAAATCATAGTCCTTACATCCTTTTCGGATGTGCCGCTGCCTCTTGCTATCCTTTGTATTCTCCCGGGCTCGTGCAAGAGCCTCTCGTTTTTACGTTCGGCCTTGGTCATTGAGGAGATTATCGCGTGGTAAAGCTTCAGCCTGCCCTCGCCCTGCTCAAGCATTTCCTTCGGTACGTCTGGCGCTCCCATCATGCCGAACAGGCTTTTGAGAGAGCCCATTTTGCCCATGGTCTTGAGCTGCGAATAGAATGTCTCGAAATTAAGCTCTTCTGTTTCCAGCTCCTCGGGCTTTATCCCAGATTCGGATATTGCCTTTTCCACTGTTTTTGAAAGCGTTTCGATGTCAGGCACGCCCAAGAGGTTGCCGATGAATTTCGCTGAATCATAGGGGCGCAGATCGCCGAGTTTCTCTCCTGTGCCGAGGAACATTACATTGGCCTTTGCAGCGCTGGCGGCGCTCAGTGCTCCGCCGCCCTTCGCCGAACCGTCGGTCTTTGTAAGTATGATTCCGCTTATGCCTATAGCCTTGTCAAATTCGCGCGCCTGCTTCCCCGCAGTCTGCCCCATATCGGCGCTTATTACAAGCACCTTTTCATCAGGATTAAAAGACTTGCTCACCCGCACAAGCTCGTTTACAAGCTCGCTATCTAGGGCGTTCCTTCCGCTCGTATCGCATATGATTACTTTCTTTCCGGAGAGGGATTTCAACCCTTCCTTTGCTATCTTCGCGGCGTCCTTCTCTCCCCGGATCCCGAAAAACGCCACGTTGGCCTGCTTCGCAAGTGTTTCAAGTTGTTCATATGCGGCGGGGCGCACCACGTCGCAGCATATTACTCCTACGCTTAGACCGCGATCTTGGTAGAACTTTGCGAGTTTGGCGGCGGTAGTTGTCTTGCCCGAGCCATAAAGGCCTGCAAGCAGTATTCTCTTCGGCCTAAGCTCAGGCGCATAGGATTTGCCCATCAACTTTACAAGCTCTTCATATACTATATTAGTAATGTAATCGCGTTGCGGAAGCCCTTTGGGCGGCTTGCTCTTTAGAGCCATTTCTTCTATGGTAGAAGTAAGTGCGAACACCAGCTGCACCTCCACATCCGCACTCAAAAGAGTCTTCTGCAGCTCTTTGTTGAATTCTCTCATTGTCTTCGAGTCTATTATGGTGGCGTTGGTAAGCTTTGCAATCGCCTGCCTTATGCCTTCTCCCAGATCCATAAAATCGCTTTTTTCACTTTGATTTGAATGTGGACTTTCGCGAACAATGCGAAAGTTTATTGAGACAAAGAATATGTGCAATGTATATATTAATATTTAGCTGCACTCTTATTATCGGTGCGCGTTAGATGAAGATGATTATTACCCAGTCAAACCTGACCCTAAAAGGAGGGGCGGAAAGGGTGGTTCTTGAGATAGCGAAGAGATACGACGCGAAGATTTATACTGCAGAATACGACGAATCGCGCACTTTTGAAGGGTTTAAGGACCTGGATGTAGAAGTCATAAGCAGCAAATCTTTGCTGTCCTTGCTGCCTTACAATAGGCTTTCACAGGGCATGAGCTACGGCATGGCATTTTACCTCAAAAAGGTAGGAGAGGATTATGACTTGATAAATGCACATGTATCTCCAAGCCATTGGATAAGGAACAAGAATGATAGAGTACTATGGTACTGCCATACGCCGCTGAGAGAAGTATACGACCTCTACAAGTACAGGATGAATATGAAGAAGGCTATGGAAAAGCCCGTATATGCTTTGGGATCGATGGCGGTAAGGAGTATAGACAAAAAGATAGTGGACAGGATAGAAGGAATAGTGGCAAACAGCAGCAATACTAAGTTCAGGATTGAGAAATACTTCGGCAGGAAGGACGTAAGCGTGATAAACCCCGGAGTCGATCCGAAAAGGTACGCAAATAACGGCACGGAGAAGTTCTTCTTCTACCCGTCGCGGTTTTCTCCAAACAAGAGGCAGGAATATGCGATAAAAGCTTTCGACATATTCAAGAGAAAGTACAGGGGGCTTGGCTATAAACTGGTGCTTGCCGGAGCGGTCTCGAAAGACAAATTCTACTATGATTACTACAAATACATAAAGAATCTCGCTGCGGAGGTGCAGGATGTGGAGGTGCTGAAGAATGCAGAAGATGAAGAAGTATATTCCCTTATGTCAAGGGCTACCGCAGTGCTATATACGCCAGTAGACGAGGATTTCGGCCTTGTGCCGCTCGAGGCTATGGCTTCGATGAAGCCCATAATAGCCGTAGGGCAAGGTGGGCCAAAAGAGACAATAGTAAACGGAAAGACAGGGTACTTGGCAAGGAACGAGGAAGAGATGGCCGAGCTGATGAATTTTGTGAGAGAGAACCCCAAAATCGCTGAGCAGATAGGTGCGGAGGGAAGAAAGAGGGTGGAGCTCAAATACTCTTGGAAGGAGTTCTTTGAAAAATTTGACAAGGAAGCGAGAAGGATAGCAAAAGCATAGGCTTCATTCTCCGGACTTAGAAGGAGGGGCATTGAGGCTGATCACGTATTTAGACAGTATTTTTGAAGCATAATCGAGCACTTTTTTCACGTTTTCTTCCGTGTTTGTTCCAGTGCATATTATCTTTCCATTTTTGAACAGGATTAGCACGGCCTTGGGGTTTGTTATCCTAAATATCGCGCCCGGAAACTGCTCCGGCTCATAGTCTACTGCCCTTACCTCCCTTGACAAAGCGTAAAGGTCGATCACCGCGTGAAAGTCTGCGCTGACTACTATATTCTGAATCTTTATCGGAGGCATCTTTATGTCCTCTGGTTTTTCCTTTTCAGAAGATTTTGCGGACGTTTAATCACAGTATAAGATTGGAAAGAAAGCTTTAAATATATAAATAAACGCTCTTGCAGGGAAGCACAGGGAACAAAAAGGAAGGATTATGGATGGCAAAGAGGTTTTTGTGATAGGCGCAGGCGTAATAGGCCTTGTCGCTGCGACAGAGATAGCCAAAAGAGGTATAAAGGTGACGGTATATGATTCAAAAAAGAGCATTGAGGAAGGAGCAGACAAAGCTTCGGGAGTTCTTTCTAAGAGAGGGCTAGACAGCACAGGCTTGCCTTACAAAGGCTCGGAGCTGAATGTGCTCAAAGGCGCGTGGCTATATGCAGGAAGGGAGATGCTGAAGATAAAATCAGAAGAGGAAATGGCATACGTAATAGACAGGAAGAAGCTGGCAAAGCTGTGCTATGAAGAGGCAAAAAAAGCAGGCGCAAAGGTATTGCTGGGCAGAAGAATCGAAAAAGAGCGGTTGAAAGAGCTGGCAGAATCAGGAAATATAATAGTAGGAGCCGACGGCGCAGTATCAAACGTAGCAAGCGCTTTCGGGTTTCCGAAGATAAAGGAATACGTGCTAACCTACAAAGCGGAATATAGCAACGCAGAGGTAAAGGACAAGGAGATGGTAAGCCTTGTTTTTAGCGAAGGAGCAAGAAGGTTCTTCGGATGGAGCGTGCCTTACTCAAAGAGCACCATAGAGGTAGGCATTGGTATAAGCAACAGGGCAAAAAGAAGCAGCATGCAGGCATTCAAAGAGCTGCTTGAAGAAAAACCGATAAAAGAAGAGATTGAAAACGCAAAGGAGGAAGCAGGCCACGCAAGCATCATACCGCTTAGCACGAGAGAGAAAACAGCAAAAGGCAATGTCTTGCTTGTGGGTGACGCCGCGGGCCAGGTAAAAGCCACTACGGGAGGAGGAATAATATTTGGATCCCTTTGCGCAAAAGAAGCGGCAGCAGCGATTGAAAAAAATATAAAGGAAGGTAAAAGCCTTGAAATATATGAGAGAGCATGGAGAGCAAAATACGGCAATGAGCTAAGGCTGCATAAGATCGCCCATGAGTATTATTCTTCGCTCTCCGCGAAGAGCTTCGAAAGACTTTTTAGGATGGCAAGAATTTTTGGCATGGATGATTTTCTGAGTGCCTATGGGGATATGGACAGCCCGAGCAAAATAGTAAAAAGGTTCTTTTTGAGGGGATTGGCAAAATAAAGCAAGCGCAATAAATTGCACTTCGCCGAATGACCGACAAAAAGTTATTTATCTATTGCTTTTTTTAACAGTATTTAGCGAGAGCATGTTTGGCAGGATGATTCCGAAGCACAGAAGAGCGCAAAGCGCTATGGAATATCTGATGACATACGGCTGGGCTATCCTCATCATCGCTGTCGTGCTTGGCGCGCTGTTTCAGCTTGGTGTTTTCAACGCAAACAACTTCGCTCCAAAGGCTCCGCCAGGAGCATGTCAGGTCTTCAGGCCTGATGGCCCAGGCACAACGCAATTCATAAACCTTGAAGGCATATGCAACGGCGAGCTGCCACAGTATGTGGCGCAGTTCAATGGAGCAACACACAACATAATAAGCGTTCAAGGCACTATACCTGCACTAAGTGGTCCTATGACGGTCACTATGTGGGTATATTGGTACGGAGGAACAACAAGTGGATTCTCAAGCAGCGGCGCATTTACTTATGGAGATTATTGTGGCAGGGGGTTTGCAATAACAGTTGAGCCTTTAGGTATGGACGCCTGTGACAGTGACAATTATTTTAGTGGTCTGAGTGCACCAAAAGATAGATGGGCTTTCATAGCGTTTACCCTAACAGGGATGTCGGCTAATTCGATAAGGACCTGGTATCTAAACACACAAAATGTTACGCAACCACTCATCAATAGTTACTCTGCACCTGTCCCCACTCTTGTTTATATGGGTGACGACTCTGTAGGTACTGCTGGAGAATACACGGATTTCAATGGTTCTATTGCGAATGTCCAGTTCTACAACACCTCACTCTCAGCGAATGAGATTAAAACGCTTTACCTGGAAGGCATAGGAGGCGCGCCTATAAATATACAGAACCTTGTAGGCTGGTGGCCCCTCAACGGTAACGCAAATGACTATAGCGGCAACGGCAACAATGGCGTGCCTTCTGGAGTGACATATACAAGCAACTGGTATTCGGGCTACACACCGCCGTGATTTTAAATTTTGCAGAACGTTTCAATAAACTTTAAATCAGATATCCAATCGGTTTACCTGAATCTATTTTGCAAAAATCCTGGCATGGTTAACTTTCCTATCAAAAAATTTGCACAAGGGCAAGCGCGCTTGAAGCGATTTGACAGGTTTTCTCATATTGAATATAATGCTGAGCTTGCTAAGCTTGCCGCATGGATTATCGGCTGTGGATATATGCCGAATACGAGGACTACTGCTACGCACACATATGCGACCATAAGCGTTATGGGTGCGATGCGCACCTGCGCCTTGCCCTTCTTTATGAACATTGAGTTTATCAGCTTGCCGTAGTAGTATATGGACATGAAGCTGTTGATTATACCAAAAACGGCGAGATAGAAATAGTTTGCTGAAAGCGCGCTTGAGAAAAGCAAGAACTTTCCATAAAAGCCTATCAGAGGCGGCACTCCCGCCATCGAGAGCATCAAAATTGTAAGCACTATCGCAATTGAAGGAGAAGCCGAAACCATGCCGGAGTAATCTTCTATGCTCTTGAAATTCAATCTTTCAAGGTAGGAGACGATTGCAAATGCTCCTATTATCATAAATAGATGCGCAAAGATCTGAAAGATTGACGCGCGCACGCCTACCGCGCCTATTGAGGCCGCGGCTGCTATTCCTATCATGATGTAGCCGGCCTGCGAGATAGAGGAGTATGCAAAAAGCCTTTTGACATTGCCCTGCACCATTGCGAGCAGATTGCCGAAAAACATCGTGAATATTGCAAGTATGGCGAGCATGGGAGACAGCACTCCCTTCAGCGCTATCAGCATTACGAGGAGTATTTCCATTATCGCAACGAACGCAACTTTCTTGTTAACGCCAGAAAGCATGGCTGCGATATGGCCAGGAGAGCCTTGGTAAACATCAGGCACCCAGAAGTTGAACGGAAACTGGGCGCTTTCCACGCCAAGAGCTGCTGCGAACAAGACTGCTGCAAGTATTAGGAAATAGGGAATTGCACCGCTTCCGGATAATGAAATAGAAGACAGAGAGAGGCTCGGATTGTATGGAAATACAAGGGAGATGGCGAATGCTAGCACCGTTACCGAAAGGACAGAAAGCACAAAAAGCTTCATCGCCGCCTCCAACCTGGACCTGCCTTCAGAAAGAAGCATTGCCGCGGTTGGCAATACAACCATCTCCAGGCCCAGCAGGATTTGCAACAGATTGGTCGCTGAAGCGACAAAGAACATGCCGAGCATTGCCAATGAGAGCAGGAATGAAAAGAGAGGATAGTCGCTTGAGCTGTCAAATGCAAGCATGCTTACAAGTATCAGTGCCGCGGAGAATAAGCCTATGAAAAAGGCCGAGAACGCGCTCATGCTTATTATCCCGAATAAGACAGAGCCGGACGATGCCGAATACATAACCGCAAATGATGAAACGGATATCAATGCAAGAAGTATAATGTTGCCAGAGAATGCCGCCTTTTTATTCCTGTGAAACAGCGAAAGGAGAGAAAGAAACAGCATCAGCAATAGCGATGCGATTATGAGATATCCGAATCCAACTGCAAACATTGTATTACCGTATCAAGCAAACATGTTCAATAGAAGGAAGGGCAGCATTCCGAACAGCAGCATGAAGAATATCAGCGTTCCTATGCCTGCGCTCTGGGTCTTGCTGATTACATAGATCACTTTTGAATGCTCCTTCGACCCGTAAAACGATTTTTCAACAACAAAATAAAAGTATGCGCCCAGCAGGATCACTGCTGCGAGGGGCACGAGCCCGTAAACCCCGAAAGAGGAGAACGCACCCATGAACACCAACAAATCCCCTATGAAAACCGAAGTAAGTGGAACTCCGACCATCGCGAATATGCCGAATATGAATGCATAGGCAAGGCCTTTTGCCTCTATCAACGCGCCTTTGAGCACGCGCATATCGCGCTCGCCGAAAGAGTAGAAGAGCGCGCCAACATCAAGAAACATAAGCGCCATTATTATACCATATGCAAACATCGCGAACGCCGCTCCCTCTATGCCTATCTGGCTCAGAGAGCTTATGCCAAGGAGCACTATGCCCATTTCAAGCATGCTGGAATAGGCGAGTGCGCGTTTTATATCCTTCTGGCCCAGCATTGAAAACGCGGCGTAGAAAAGGGATATGGCGGCAAGCGCTGCGATGTATACGGCAAAGGATTTTGAAGGTATTGCATAAGGAAGAACCAAAAGCGCACCGTAGCCCCCGAACTTTGAAAGTATGCCTGAAAGCAGCATGGTACCGCGCGTGGGCGCTTCCGTGTACGCATCAGGCATCCACGAATGGAGGGGGAATATGGGCATGTTGATGAAGAAGGCGAGTAGAACGGAGATAAGCACGGCAAGCCTTGTGGAACCGGAAACAGAGGACAGATTTTGCAATGCAGAGAAACTGAGAGAGTGCAACGAAGTATAGAGCAGGATTATGGCAAGCAGCAGCATGCTGCTCGCAAATATCTCGTAAATCAGGAACTTGAGAGAGGCTTGCTTCCTGTTTCCAGATCCGAGTACATTGATGAAAAAGAACGATGCAACAAGGGCAATATCCCAGAATACGAAGAAGACAAGGAGATTGCCAGCAAGGAATATACCCATCGCCGCTACTTGGAACAGAAGCAGGAGGAACGATGATTTCTTTGTGCTGTTTTCTCCTATATCTCCGGCGAGCGCAGCCACGAATAGCACTATGCTTGCCATGGTAATAAGAAGCAGGGACACGGGAGTAAGCCTAAGCGAAAAATTGATCGAAAGGGATGCGAGAAACGGATAACTTTCGCTGAGCGATGCGGAGCCAGAGGAGAAAGAGGATGCAACCAAATACAGCGAAATTGCGAGCGCAAGAGCCGTTGATGCGCATGCAAGCAGCTTGCTGAACCTTTTGCCGAGCAGAGCTGAAGCTGCAAGGAATATGACGGGAATCGCGATCAACGAAAGCAGTATCGGAAACATTGCTGCACCATTTTTACCAAATCACAGGCTGATAGTATAAAATATAAACGCTATTGCCATCATGCCAAGAGCGAAAGCAAGCATGTAGAGGCTTACGTTGCCGTTCTCCAGCCTTTTCAGCAGCTTGCCGAAGAGCAGGAAGCTTTCGCCTCCGCTGTGGAAGATGCTGTATATGAAGCCTTCAGCATAATAAAGCGCGCTGCCTATTGCAAGGAACAATGCAGCGAACGCGGAATAGAATCTATTCACGTATGTGCTTGTATAAATCGCATGCGATGCGGAAGAGCTGTAAAACATCTTGGGAAGCCTCTCGGCGTAGAAAGCGTAGTAAGAGACGAAGAATGCTATTGCTATTATAGCGCTTTCGGCAAGCGCACCGTAGATTCCTACGCTCACGAATTTGTATCCCAGGAAGCCAGGCAGGTAGTAGAATGCCGCTCCGGCCGCGATTACGAGCGCTGCGGTTATCGCCCCTGAGGCAAGCATGCTCTTCGGGAGCGTCTTGTATCCGAGATTCACCTCTGCCCCCAGATCCTGAGCCGCCTTGTGCATGGGCACGAACAGCCACCTCAATATGTAAAGCACACTTATGAACTCTATCGCAACGAGCGCTACGTAGACGTATATGCTGCTTACTGCCTGCTCTACAAGCACCTTTCCGAAGAATCCGCTGAACGGAAAGACCCCCGCTATAGAGGCAACGCCTATCGACGTGGCAACGAGAAGGGTCTTGTTCCTCTGCAGATTGTACGATTGATGCAGCTGCTCCGTCTTGTTCGCAGTCATTATCGAGCCCGCGCTCATGAAGAGCAGCGCCTTGTAGAATGCCTGCACCACAAAGAGCATCATTGCGGCAGGCACCGAGCCGAAGCCGAGCGCAACGAACATCAGGCCCATGTCCTCGGTTGTGGAATAAGCGAGTATCCTCTTTATATGGTGCTCGGAAAGTGCATTGAGGGAACCTAGCAAAGCGGTAATCATTCCGAAGATTATGAATATGTAAAGCAGGTGCGCCTCAAGGTACAGCGGCAAAAGCACGGCCACGAGGAACACGCCCGCCTTCACCATGGTTGAAGAATGCAGAAACGCAGAGACTGGGGTAGGGCCTTCCATTGCATCGGCAAGCCACTCGTTGAAAGGAAACTGCGCAGACTTTGTGAATGCTGCGATTGCTATGAGCAGCAGCGAAAGGGAGAGCAGGGGGCTCGCGCCCTGTGCAAGAATCGACGAAAAGAGGAGGCTTCCGTATTTTATGAAGATTATTATTATCGCTGAAAGCATCAGCACGTCCCCTATTATTATGGTGGATATTGCCTTTCTTGCCGCAGGGCCTGGCTTTTCTCTCTTGTACCAAAAGCCTATGAGCAGGTAGCTCGTTATGCCGAGAAGCTCCCACGCTATGAAAAGGGTCACGAAGCTGTATGACATGGCAAAAAGGAGCATGGAAGCGGCAAAGATGTTCATAAGCAAATAGAATCTTCCCTGCTCGCTCGGCACCTGCATAAATCCGTAAGAGTAATAGAAGATAAGCGGGGTTATAATGCCTATGAGCATTAAGAGCATGAGGTTAAGGGGGTATGTTGCTGTTGCTATTTGGAACTGGAAGCCTGCCGCGCTGAACCACGTGAAAGTGCTGTATGCATGGGGCGCGGCTATATTCATAGATATGATGAACAGCGTTATCAGGCTTGCGGCAAGGCTTATGTGCTTTACGTAAGGGCTGAACTTTATGCTTCCAGACAGCGCCAAAGCTGCCATTGCTGCGACGAGGAGTGGAAATATCGCATATATTATCGGCAGCATTTCAATCCCTGTACTTCGACAATTTCGATATGTCGAGGCTCATCTCGGCCCTCGCGAGATACCTGTAGAACACTATTAGCATTATGGCCTCTGCGGACATTATCGCCCAAAGCGAGAACAGCAGGCCAAGGGCATTGCCTTGCGAATAATAGGAGAACGCGGAAAGGGAAAAAATCATGCTTGCTACTAAGCCTAGCTCGCTCGAAAGCACCACGATCACTGCATGCCTGCTTGCAACTATGCCTGCTAATCCCAGCGAGAAAAGAGCAAGGCTCAAGAGCGCAAACACCATAAGCATGCCGGTCATTCCTTTTCACCCAGCTTTTTGTACAAGGCTATGGCGCCAAGCGCAAGCCCGAATAGCAGCAGCGCCGCAATGTAGAATATCGGCATATCCTCTTGCAGGAATTGTGACTGGCCTGAAAGCGTAAACGAAACGGCGCTTGAAGAAGGGGAATATGCATTGACGGACTTGAGAACAGGGTAGGCGATTATCGCGAAAATCGCAATGGCAAGTATCACCATAAGCGCGAAATTCGTATGCCTGAAATGCGAAAAACTTTCAGAAGCTGTCCCTACCAGCAGATACGTGGATATGCCTCCTACAAGCACAAGAAGCTGGACAACTGCAAGGAGAGGCTGCGAGAGAATCAGGTAAAGCAGGGACGTGAATACGAACACTATGGCAAGAGACACTATAGCGTGAAGGAGAGACTTTGCAACGAAGACGTATGCCGCAAGCAGCAGCTCGATTACGGCGAATGCGGCAAAAACGTAAAGCAGTATGTCCATTGAAACACTTTTGCTATTGGAATTAAAGAGGCTATGCGCGCCTATTTCAGATCCTCAGGCCTCTTGATCAGGTCTCTTCTGTCAAAAGCTTCGAAGCTCGTGTCCTTTGTAAGTATGAGGCAGTGCGTAGGGCACACCTCCTCGCAATCTGCGCAGAAGAGGCATCTTTCAAGATTCACTTGCGGCATCTTTTTAACTCCTTTTTCCGTGAAGGTGTCAACCATGTCTATGCACTGGTTCGGGCATATCCTTGCACATGCGCCGCAGCTTATGCATGTCTGCATGTCTAGCTTGTGGATGCCGCGGTAATTGTCTACGAGATCCTCCCTCTCCTCGGGAAACTCCAGGGTGAATGGTGGCTTAATCGCCTCCCTTGCAGTTTTCGAAATGGATTTCAGTATCATTTATTACCACTTTCCGCGCGAGACACGATTCACTTCACAAACAATACAAATGTAATAAATATATTTAATACGGACAAAGGCATGAAATAAAGCCACCCCATCCGCAGAAGCCTGCTTATCCTTACCCTTACCTCCGTTGCGCGCACGAACATGATTATGAATGAGAGCACGAGCACCTTTATGATGATCCAGGCAAAAGAAGGTAATATAGGCCCGCTGCCTCCGCCCAGGAAAAGCACAGCGATCAGCAGCGTGCCTACGAACATGCGCGTGTAGTCAAGGAACAGCGCAAGCGCATAGTAAGGCGCACTCACGTCCGTGAGCCATCCAGCTATAAGCTCGTTGTCCGCTTCCCGCAGGTCAAACGGCGGCCTCTCAAGCTCCGCGAGCATTATGATGAAAAAAAGGACAAAGCCTATAGGCATCAGTATTGCAAACCACATCCTGCTTTGCGCGGAAACTATCGAGACAAGGCTGTAGCTGTGCGCGAGCATTGCAACTGAAGCTACTATAAGCACGAGAGGCACCTCATAGCTCAAGAGCATCAGCACAGACCTTTGCGCGCTTATAGCGCCGAACTTGTTTCCGCTGGTCCATCCGGCAAGGAACAGAAGGAGAGGCATGAAAGAGATGAGCATGAAAACGAAAATCAGCGCCACCGAAGAATCGATGCCTACGAAATAATGGCCAAACGGCACAAAGAACAGTATAAGGAAAAACATGGCATATACTATGGGGAGTATGAAGGGGAACAGGGCATCGGAATTGTATGGAACGATGTTCTCCTTTGAAAGCAGCTTTATCACGTCTGCCATGTTTTGGAGAAGCCCATACTTTCCTAGATAGGTAGGGCCGTGCCTGGCCTGCATCCTTGCCACGGTCTTTCGTTCAATCCATCCGAACGAATAGGCAAACACCATCGCGATTATCGTGAGCACTATCGAAAATTCGAGAAGCGCCAGGAAGATCGACACTGGCGCAAGAAATGCCTTTAGGCCAAGGTGAAACAGAAGCGAGTACGTGGTGCTGTAGAACGATGCCAATGCGCCGTAGGATGCAACAAGGGCCAATATACCACGCTTCTTATTAGGAGAGAACATTTTTAGTTGTTTTTTGAGCTCAGCTTATGTTTTGCATCTTTAAGCGCAGAGATATGCAAGAAGAGGATTGCGCTGCATTGTGCAAACAGATGGCGAGAGTGTGATAAGCGATTACGCAAAGAAGATACTGCAGGAGGGAAGCGCAAGGATAAAGGTAAAAAGATCGGGAATGCTGCAGTTTCAGGTCTTCAAAGTGAAGAGAGTAAAGCTGGGGAACGAGGAGTTCGCGGAGCTTTTCCTTGATAGGGTAATAGACGTGAGCGAGCTGGTCAGGCTTGCAAACGAGGTAGGGTTGCCCGTAGAAGCAGAGAACGGCAGGGCTTTCCCGAACGGCACCGCGGCAAAGGATTTTGCAGGATTGTGAGAGCGAGCTTATTTGACCTTTTTCACATGCTCTATCTCGGCGCATGTCTTGCAGAGAGGCACCACATTATCTGGAGCGAAAAGGAGGTATCTCCCCGAAGCGGGATTGCCGCACAGCATGCATTTCTCTTCCGCGGCTTCAGCCTGGCCAATCCTGGTCTTCTTTTTGGAGACCATATCCACACCATTCACGCCATCGTTTCAAATGCCATAACGATAAATGGCAACCAAACAGGTTAAACGGTGATAAACGGTCGTTGCGCACTTATTTATAACTTTCCAACGTTTCATATAGGTATAAATAATTCCTGCGTTTTGTTGCTGTGCTTGCGCTTTGGCGCGTTTTTCATTTTCATGATTCGATTGGGGTGAGAGCATGCATGAGTCTATAGTAAAACCTAGGGCTTTGAAGCAAGGCGACACAATCAAGATTATCGCGCCTTCTTCTGTGACCGCGGCGCTTTCCAACCTGCCGAAGGCGGTAGAATTCCTTTCAAAGAACGGCTTCAAGGTCAGCCTGTCAAGCAGCATGCACAAGATGTCCGCTACCAGATACTTCAGCGCAGGGGACCATGTAAGGCTCATGGAGATAGAGGAAGCGTTCAAGGACGACAAGATAGATGGGATACTCGCGCTGAGGGGAGGCGCAGGCGCCGTAGACCTGCTCAACAGGATAGACTACGATGTCATAAAAGACCACCCGAAGGTTTTCATAGGATACAGCGACCTTACCTTCCTACAGATGGCTTTCATGAGGAAGACAAACCTGCTTACGTTCCAGGGCCCTATGCTGGTTGACTTGGCGGAAGAGGACGAGGCAATACTCAAATACAACTGGGAAACGATGATGAGCATAATACAGAAGAAAGAGATGAAGGTGCTCAAGAATCCGATGGAAAGCAAATGGAGCAAAACGATAACGGAAGGAAAGGCGAAGGGGAGGCTTGTAGGAGGAAACCTTTCCATACTTGCGCTGCTTGCAAACACGGCGTACATGCCGAGCACAGAAGGCAGCATAGTTTTCATGGAAGATGTAGACATAGAGCCGTGGCAGATAGACAACATGCTTACAAGCCTTGTTATAAAAGGCATATTCAGAAAGGCGAATGGGCTTCTCTTTGGCGAGTTCCCGCATTACGGCGTCGAGGAATCGATGGGAGATTCTGCAGCCAACTACCTGATCAACGACCTGCTCATAGAAGGCTACGTGGAAAGCATAATATCAGACATAATCTACGACATCGTTACAAAAAGGGTCAAGGAGATGCCGTCGTTCATGGACTTCGTATGCTGCCATGGGAAATACATAACGACCCTTCCAATAGGCGCAAAGGTCGAGATAGACGCGACAAACAGGGAGCTTACCATGCTGGAAAGCGCCGTGGAGTGAAACGCACGCGCGCTGAGCTGCTTTGCTCTGCCAAGCCGCATCGCATGCAACGCGCACGGATTGCAGCTTCACACGAAGTTTGTAACGTTCAGCGTGCCTACAGCAACAGCGCTCTTGTTTTGGATTGTATAATTAACCACGAATATGTAACTTGTAATGGCGCTGGCTATAGGCACCGAGATCGAACGGCATGGAACCTCAAACGAAATCGAATTTGAAGGAGACGCGGATTCGTTTACCGTTTCGTTTGTTTCAAGTCCGGGCATATAGCATGATGCCCTGTTTATGCGCAACGGAGAGGAGAAATTGTTCGCTATAGACACATCGGCCGTGTTGTTGGCGTAGTTGAAGCTTGAGACCTTGCATCCAATCGAGGCGTTGTTAAGCTCGCACGAGTTCTTCAGCGCGGAAGACCAGGGTTCAGAGCTGGAATTTATCCCCAAGGCGCGTAT